>WQWB01000039.1 GCA_009785555.1 Defluviitaleaceae bacterium
AAGGCTTTGTTTGATTTGTTCGTCCAACGAACGAGCGGCTTTTCGGGTACTGACATTGCAAACGAATATTTGCGCCAAGCCGAAGTTTTGCGCGATATACTTAAGGATGAAGAGACGCACCGTTTTTTCGTTCACCCACATATATCCGGCACAAAGAAGCGCGAGTTTTTTGAAGCGGCATTAAGCGGAAACTTTGATCAGGACTTAACCGGCTTATTGTTTTTAACCATTGCAAAAAACAGAGAGGTTTTTTTAATAAAAGCCTTGGACGGCTTGATAATGATGCTAGAGGCGCACTTGTTCCACGTACGCGCGCAGGTTGTCACGGCTGTACCGCTTACGGATATGCAGTTTAAACGCTTAGAGGCGACACTGTCAGACAAGTTACGCAAAACCGTTACGCTTACTGCCAGTGTAGACCCGGCCGTACTTGGCGGCATGTACATTCACGCCGATGGTTTTTTTATAGACAGAACGGTGCGGACTAAACTTAGAAACATGAAGTCAACGATAATAAAGGGGGCAAGCGCATGACCATGAGACCTGATGAAATATCCTCCGTGATCAAAAAGCAGATACAGGAGTATTCCGCCCAAACGACTGCCGAGAAAGCTGGAAGTGTTATCCAGGTTGGTGACGGCATTGCCCGTATCTACGGTCTTTTAGACGCGATGAGCGGCGAACTTCTTGAATTTTATAACGGAGTAAAGGGCATCGCGCTTAATTTGGATGAGGACAGCATCGGTGCTGTTATCCTTGGATCGGACGCCGGGATAAAGGAAGGCGATCCGGTAAAGCGTACCGGCCGCATAGCAGAGGTGCCGGTGGGTGACGGGCTTTTAGGCCGTGTCGTTGATCCGCTTGGCAACCCGGTCGATAACAAGGGGCCGATAGTAAGCCTAAAAACGCGCCAGATAGAGCGTATAGCCCCTGGTGTTATTAAGCGAGGCGAGGTAAACACGCCACTGCATACAGGCATAAAGGTTATAGATTCAATGGTGCCTATAGGGCGTGGTCAGCGCGAGTTAATTATCGGGGACAGGCAGACAGGTAAAACGGCTATTTGCATAGATACCATAATTAACCAGAAACATAATCAAGACACGAGCCCGGTCTATTGCGTTTATGTTGCGATAGGCCAAAAAAACAGCGAGGTCGCGCGCATCACGAATACCCTGCAGGAAGCTGGGGCGATGGAGTATACGACGATCGTTGTGGCCTCCGCGTCGGATGCCTCCCCGTTACAGTATATCGCGCCATTTGCCGGTTGCGCCATCGCGGAAGAGTGGATGGATGCGGGAAAGGATGTCTTGATTATTTATGACGACCTTTCCAAACATGCCGTGGCTTACCGTGCGCTGTCGCTTCTGTTGCGCCGCCCGCCCGGGCGTGAGGCCTTCCCAGGTGACGTGTTCTACCTGCACTCCCGCTTGTTGGAACGCGCGGCACGCATGGCGGACGAGCACGGGGGCGGCTCCATAACCGCGTTGCCCATTATAGAAACCCAAGCAGGCGACATATCCGCATATATCCCAACAAACGTCATATCTATCACGGATGGGCAGATTTTCTTGGAGACGGAGCTTTTCCATAATGACATTCGCCCGGCTATCAATCCGGGGCTTAGCGTATCGCGAGTTGGCGGCGCGGCGCAGATAAAGGCTGTGCGCGGACTGTCCGGTAAGTTGCGGACGGAGCTTGCACAATACCGCGAGTTGGCGGCATTTACCCAGTTTGGGTCTGACTTGTCGGATGATACGCGCAAACGCCTGCGCCACGGCGAGCGGGTTACGGAGATATTTAAGCAGCCGCAGTTCTCAAAAACCGCGGGTGATAGACCGATAGAAAATGCGTCCTACGTATCTGGTGAGCAGCTTGTCGTTATTTTATACGCCCTTACTAATGGCTATTTTGACGATGTTGATGTTGCCGAAATGCGTAGAGTCGAAAGTGAGCTTCTTGCCTACGCCAATGAGTTTAATGCAGGCTTGATGCAGGAAATACGCGAGAAGAAAGCAATTAATGACGAGTTGGCGGCTAGGCTTGCGGCTATGATTGTGGAATTTTTCAAAAGACCGTAGGGGCAGTTATTACCGCCGGGAGACACATACACTAGTGTTATTAACCAAAAATGGTGAAGTGGATTTGGTTGTAATTAGCATTGAAGCTTATCAAAAGATGATGATTAGGCAACGATTGGACCAAATGCTTGGCAAAGTGGAAATAAAAAGCGGCAAAAGATTTGCATAAAAGATATATGTAGGTATTAAAGAGTTGGATGAAAAGATTGTGGTAGCGCTCGTGCTTCATTCGAGGCAAAATTGGTTACATCTATTGTTTGGATATAGTGAAAATTAATTTAAGGAAACCTAGGTAAAATAATGCCCTCACTAAAACATATCAGGCGGCGCATAACCTCTGTGCGCGGGACGAAGAGAATCATAAAATCAATGAACCTTGTGGCCACCACCAAGTTACAGCGCGCCAGAAGGCGGATTGACGTGTGTAAGGATATGTTTGACTCCATCCGCGAAATAATGGTTAATTGTGGTTTGGATGAACGGCTGAACGGGCATGAGTTTTTTAAGGGCCGTGAAAAGGTAAGGAATATTGCGTATGTCGTATTTTCTGCGGATAGGGGGCTTTGCGGTGGGTACAACGCTAATATCGCCAAGCGTGCCATTGCCGAACTTAGGAAGTTTGAGCATGGCCGTGCAGAGGTAAAGCCCGTTATAATCGCCGTTGGATCAAAGGCCGCCGCGCACATCCGCCGTGCTGGATATGAGGTTTATAAACAATATCCGGCTCCGCCGGAGGCTGGTGTGTATGGGTATTCGCACGAGATTTGCGAGCTTGTGTTCCAAATGTTTCTATCCGGCGAGGTGGACGAGGTGCATACGGTATACACGCAGTTTAATTCGGTTATCGTGCATGTCCCGCGTGAGCGTCGGATTTTGCCACTTCCGGAAAGGGTTTTAGACGATATCGCGAACAATAGAAAGAATCAGAGCGGAAAGCTAGTATTTGACCCAAACATCGTTGATTTCCTAAAAGCTGCGCTTCCGCTCTTTGTGGAATCGCGCATCAACAATGCCGCAAACCATGCGTCAGCGTGCGAACTTGCCGCAAGGATGACGAGCATGGACGCGGCGGACAATAACGCACAGGAAGTTATCGGTAAGCTTACGCTTAACTATAACAGAAAACGGCAAGGCATGATAACGCAGGAAATTACCGAGATTGTAAGTGGGGCGAATGCCGTTTAACTGATTGAAACGGGGGGCTTTTAGTATGAGGGAAACCGTTATTAGTTACAAGACGACGCAGAAGGATGATTCATATAACTATAATAAAGATTTGATAGAGGCAATACTATGCGTAAGTACACGTGCGCCGCGGCATACGTTTGCCGTAACAGCCGAGCTTGGGAGGAAGTCCGGGCGTACGAAACACCGTTGGTGCGAGACTTGCGTAAGCGCACCGGAAAGTATTGGCGCGACTGGCATGACATGCTATTTTGATGTGAAGTATGATAAAGGCGATAAGGTTGAGTTGCGTATCGCCGTTAGCCATCCCTATATCTCTGTGGTGGAGATAGAAGCGTTTGTTGTGACATGCGTAAAGGCGGATAACTGCGGTGGCTGCAAAGATTGTGAAAAATATAAGACGCAAGTTTGCAATAAATATAAAGTGCATGTAGAATTTATCGAGACGCAGGATAAATACGTCGATTTCCTGAAACTTAATGGTGTTATTGTTGAAATTCCTGATAATTATCGTAAGGAATTGGAAGGAAAAGCAACGGACGAACTGGAAGATAAATTGGAAGAGTTTTCTGTCTCTAAGTTAAATGAGATTAAGAGTAAGCATGGATATATATGTATGTTAGATTAGGTAACGGATGAAAGCGGTGATGAAATGGTGAATAAATCGACCGGAAAGATACTTCAGATAACCGGTGCGGTATTGGACATACGGTTTGAGGGCGAATTGCCCGCCCTGTACAACGCAATAGAGGTACAGCATGGCGGTGACACACTTGTGCTTGAAGTCGCCCAGCATTTGGGTGACAACGTCGTGCGCTGTATATCCATGGGCGCGACGGACGGGCTTGTACGCGGCATGGACGCTATAGATACGGGTGGGCCTATTTCTGTGCCCGTAGGCCTTGCGTCCCTTGGGCGGATGATGAATGTTTTGGGCAACCCAATCGATAACATTGATATGAAGGACGACGTGGAGCGTTGGTCCATACACCGATCCGCACCAGGCTTTGCGGAACAGGTAGGCGTTACGGAAATGCTTGAAACGGGCATTAAGGCGATAGATTTACTCTGCCCTTACTCCAAAGGCGGCAAGATCGGCCTCTTTGGCGGCGCGGGTGTTGGCAAGTCGGTCGTTATTATGGAGCTTATACGCAATATCGCGACGGAACATGGCGGCTACTCTGTTTTCGCCGGTGTTGGTGAACGCAGCCGCGAGGGTATTGACGTATATAACGATATGAGGAATTCGGGTATCCTCGATAAGGCTGCCCTCGTCTTCGGGCAGATGAACGAACCGCCAGGAGCGCGTATGCGCGTGGCCTTCTCTGGCCTTACGATGGCGGAATATTTTAGGGACGTTAATAACCAAGACGTGCTGCTGTTTGTGGACAATATATTCCGTTTCGTTCAAGCCGGGTCGGAGGTTTCCGCCCTTCTTGGCCGCATACCCAGCGCGGTTGGTTATCAGCCAACGCTGGCGACGGATTTGGGTGCGTTGCAAGAGCGTATAACATCTACGAAAACTGGGTCTATCACATCTGTACAGGCCGTCTATGTCCCGGCGGATGACTTGACGGACCCAGCACCCGCAACGACGTTCGCCCACTTAGACGCGACGACGACGCTTTCCCGTGCGGTCGTTGAAGTGGGGATATATCCAGCAATTGACCCGTTGGATTCCACGTCGCGTATTCTGTCGCCGGAGTTCGTTGGCGAGCGTCACTACAATGTCGCGCGCCGTGTGCAGAATATTTTGCAAAGGTATAAGGATCTGCAGGATATCATCGCCATTCTCGGCATGGACGAGCTTTCACCCAATGATAGGTTGGTTGTTGAGCGCGCGAGGAAGATACAGCGCTTCCTTTCTCAGCCTTTCTTTACCGGGGAGAAATTTACGGGAATACCCGGTAAATACGTTGCAGTCAGTGATACTGTAGAATCCTTTGAACAAATCCTTGACGGCAAGCATGATGAGATACCGGAGGAGTTCTTTCTCTATGTCGGTACCATAGACGAGGTTGTTGAAAAGTACAACGCGAGCAAAAAGTAGGGATAGGGGCGGATCGTGATATGAAAAAGAAATTGCGCCTCAGGATTATTACGCAGGAAAGAATTGCATTGGACACTACCGCCGACATGTTAATAGTGCGTTGCCAAACTGGCGATTGGGGTTTGATGCCGGGGCACGAAACGATGTCTTCTGTGTTGGCCGCAAACAGCCTTCTACGCGTATTGGTTGATGGCGAGGCGGAACAGACGGTAAAGATTTATGGCGGATTGGCTCAAATTGCGAATGATGTGGTTACAATCCTCACAAACAATGCGGAAATATAAACCTTATCTTATATTGGTGTTAGGCGGGCTGGCGATGCGCTTGCTCGTCTTTCACTTGTCTATAAGTGTACATGAAATACAGGGTCACATCAACGACTTAAACACCTTCACTTCATGGGCTCAAACCCTTTGGGGCGGCGGTCTGCGTGATTTTTACGCAAACCCAGGTTGGACGGACTATTTACCGGGGTACATGTACGTGCTTTATGTAATCGGTGGGCTGGCAGAGTTTTTTGGCGTCGAACCAGGTGGTGCGGGGTATAATTTTCTATTAAAACTTCCCGCGATATTGGCGGATTTGGGCATCGGTGTTTTGTTATATAAAATCGCCTTATCAAAACCTTTGAAAACAGCGCTCAGCCCAGTTTTTATTGCGTCTTTATTTGTCTTCAACCCAATACCAATCATGCTTTCAACCGTATGGGGGCAGGTGGACAGCGTGTTCGGCGTGTTCCTGCTATGGTCACTGTATATGCTAAGCAGAGAGCGCGATATGGAGGCGTACCTCCTTCTTGCGGTATCAATACTTATAAAACCGCTTGCGCTAATGTTTGGGCCCGTTTACATCGCCATCTTTATACTCCGTATATGGAAGGCAGGGGTGGGGCGGAAAGTGCGCGCGTTTTTATATCAGTTCTCATACATAACATGTGCGGCTGCCTTTATCGTCGCCGCTTACCTGCCTTTTATGACATGGCCGATGGCGGAGTCCGCCGCAGTCCGCCAAACTATCGAATCCCTTACAAACCGCTACCCGTTCACCGCGCTTAATGCCTACAATGTCTACACAATGGCAGGGTTAAACTGGGCGGACATTGGTGGTACTTTCCTTGGAATTGGGTATGAAGTATGGAATGTATTGGCGCTTGCCGCGGCAGCGGCCGTTGGCGTCTTTTTAGTTTTGAAGAATAAATCTGCTTGGAGTGTTTATATAGCCGCCGCACTTATCTGCACGATTGTATTTACGTTTGGGGCAAGGATGCACGAGCGGTATTCGTTTCCTATGTTTTTCCTGCTGATTGCGGCTTACGCGCTGCGGGGCGATAAGAGGTTAGTGTTGGTATGGCTGGGCATGACGGTTGTGGGTTTTGTCAACATGTTTCAGGTTTTGGAGGCATCACATAGCAACAGTTTTTGGTTATTTGCGCCGCACACGCGGGTGCTTGCCGGGTTGTGGGTTTCGCTGGCGGTTGCGTTGTTCGTTATAACCTACTTAAATTATAAAAAGAACGCAAGATTTAAGGATTTTATGCCTGTTGCCATTGCAGAGGCGAATGATATCAGAGAAAATATCAACCCGCGCCGGATAAGTAAAGTTGACTGGATAATTATGGCAACAATAACCGTCGTTTATACCGCCGTTGCATTCTATCGCTTAGGTGATAGGGATGTTCCGCAAACCGTATGGGCTCCTCAGGCCGGCGAGGCCGTTGTTTTTGACTTTGGTGAGGCCGTATCGGTTGCGGATATGTGGTGGTTTAATGGCGCACGCGAGGGGCGGCTTGTAAATGGAATTAATTTGGGGCAGATATTTATACTGGAAACATCAATAGATAACGAGTATTTTGAGTATGTAACGGAGCAGGGCGACGGCGGGGCCGAAGTGCGTATGCGGTTCTTCAACGTACGCGACGTCTTCCGCTGGCACAATGCCTTTATAACGGCGGAAATCCCGTTCAGATATGTAAGGCTGACGCCGATAACATCCGATATGAGGCTGATGGAGGTTGCCTTCCGCGCCTTTGATTGGGATGCGTATAACCAAATATGGCAAACGAGGCAGATGGACGTAATCATGTTAACGCCGGGCGGCGAAGCGTTGGTGGACGAGAAGCATCTCTTGCCGGAACAGTCAACATTCATGAATTCCACATACTTTGACGAAATATTCCATCCGCGCACAGCGTATGAAAAGATCCATGGATTAGAAATATTTGAGATATCGCATCCGCCGCTTGGTAAGGTTATTATGTCTTGGGGTGTTAGGCTGTTTGGCATGACGCCGTTTGGTTGGCGTGTAATGGGTACTATTGCGGGAGTGCTGATGGTACCACTTATGTATGTGTTCGCAAAGCTGATGTTTAAGCGTACATATACCGCATTTTTCGTCACATTCTTGTTCGCCTTTGATTTTATGCACTTCACCCAGACGCGCCTGGCCACGATAGATTCGTACTTAGTGCTGTTTATTATTCTGTCATATCTATTTATGTATCGGTATTACATTTCCGCAGTATCGGATGATTTTGACAATGCTAACATAAAAAAGACCTTGCCGCCACTGTTCTTTTCTGGCTTGTTTATGGGCGCGGCCGTCGCGGTAAAGTGGTCTGGCTTATACTCCGCGTTGGGTTTAGCCGTGATATTTGCTGTGGTTATGTTCCAACGATACAGGGTTGATAGGGTAACTTTCCGCAAATTTTTTATTAAATCGGCATTGTGGTGCGGCCTGTTTTTTGTGGTAGTGCCGCTTGTTATCTATATCCTGTCATATCTGCCGCAATGGGGCAATTCGGGTTCACTGTCCGCATTTTTCACTGCCGTATGGGAAAACCAGCGGTTTATGCTTCGCTACCACGGCTATTATGTGCTGGGTGCGGAACACCCGTTTACCAGCATGTGGTGGGAGTGGCCGCTTATGCTGCGCCCAATATGGTACTACGCCGGCATTATGGCGGACGGCATGCGCGTAGGTATATCGGCGTTTGGCAACCCCGTGTTGTGGTGGGGGGGCATACCTGCGTTTTTCTATATCGTTGTTAAGTTTATAAGGACAAAAGAAAAAACCGCGCTTTTTATAATCTTGGGCTATCTGGCGCAGTTTTTGCCGTGGATGTATATATCTAGGATATTGTTTATCTACCACTACTTCCCAGCTGTGCCATTTGTCGCGCTTATGATGGGGTATTGTTTACATGATTTATGTAGGAGGCACCGCGCTGCAGGTATTGCCGCTGGGGTGACTGTTGCTGTGCTTGCCGGGATTTTATTCGTGCTGTTTTACCCGGTTATATCCGGTTATCCCATCAGCTTGGAATCTGCGGAAAGGCTGCGTTGGCTACCGCGGTGGGTTTTGGTTTTGAATTAGTTCATAAATTTGCGTTTTATGAAAATACCTGCCAAAAACATAATCATAGGGATAAAAATATAGAGAATTGTCAGATTATCATTAAAAATAGGCGTTATGCCATAAAATGGGATCACAAAAAGGATAAATAAAAAGAATGTAAATACATCATCCACAAAAGCATTGTTAAATGCAAACAAAACGATAGAACAAATTAGAACAAGCCAATAATATCTGTATATTCTGAATAATAAAGCAGATTTTGTTTTTGCTGCAATAAATAATAAAATAATCCATATGAAAATAAATGAAATAGATAATATTAAAATGCTTATTGACCAATCAGCCCATGGATAGAGAATTATATATCCGGTAACAGGGAACACAAAAAGAGATAAAAATAAAATAATTATAGTAGAAAAAATAATGATAGGAGTTTGAAACTTATTCATAAAATCTCTCTCCAGCTTTTTGTAATATGTATATTGAGCTTTGAATAACAGCACTTATAAGCTTTTGGTATAAATTGTATACATAATTTTTTTGATCTGACTTTTTAAGCAATTTTCTCCTTTGCGGAATAATGGCTTCAAGATACTAGCTTAACCCAGAGATTGCGTATCAACTTGGAGTAAATTTGCGATGAGACTGCAAATTAACTCCAAGTAGCACGCAATGACGCTCAAGACATACGTGCTTTTAATTTTGCTACAAATCCATTAGGGTTTCTCAAGTGATATCCGCCCCAGCACTCCGTCTCGGAACTCCTTTACTAAGGCCGTTGCCGCGCGCTCCAAATCTATAACACCCTTTGGAAGCACATACCCACGCGCCGCGCCTAATTTTTCAAGCATTGCAAGCTCCGGTTCATTTTCATTTAATTCTATTTTATACCTTTGCTTTAGTATTTCCGGCGAAATATTCATCAAGCTATATAAACCATAACATGCGAGAAGAACGACGTCGATCCTCGTTTCCTTTATTGCGCCCGTAAGGGCCAAGCGTGCGGTAACGGCTTCGTCGTCGATCTTCGGCCAAAGTATGCCCGGCGTGTCCAAAAGTGTAAACGTCGGATTGACGTTTATCCACTGCTTGCCGCGCGTAACGCCGGGGCGGTTTGCTGCCGCCGCCGCCGTGCGCTTTGCGTATTGGTTTATGAGTGTGGACTTGCCGACGTTTGGTATACCAAGTACGATCGTCCTGGTTACGGGGTTTAGGCGGCCGCGGTTTTTCAGCCTTTCGTTCCGCTCCTTCATCATTTCCTCAGCCGCGCGTATAACGGTGGTTTGTGTTTTGGACGTGTTGGAGGTTGCCGAAATCGCCCGTATACCCTGCGCGTTAAAGAACTTTTCCCACAGCGACGTAACGTTGGGGTTAGCTAGGTCGGCCTTATTGAGGATGACGATGTGTTTCTTACCCGAAGCTAACTCTATAATATCAGGGTTGCGGCTGCTGTTGGGTATGCGCGCGTCCAAAAGCTCCAGCACTACGTCGCAGAGGCCGATGTCCGCCATTATCTGCCGTTTGGATTTTGTCATGTGCCCAGGGTACCATTGTATGTCCATTATATGTCCTCATCCTAATATCTCATATTTATAATTGTTAAACCATAAAATGTTTCGATTACTGTAAGGTTCAATTTGAAAACAAAGACTGTAATCAAGTTGAACGGCTGTACAAACCGAATTTTACCATATAACAAAGCGCATGTCAAATCATTGAGCTTTGCACTTTACCCAATTATCCACTAATGAAATCGAATAAATTATATGTTAAAATTATTTTGGTAAAGGGGAGTGATATGATTGCAAAAGAAAAAGATAATTATAGCCGCGGCGGTTTTGGCCATATTTGCTGCTATCATTACATATCTTGCGCTAACAGGAGCGAGGGGTAACCAGGAAGATGCGGGTAATTATAGGGAGTTTGTATTAACGTCGGAAACCGGGCAAAACATCAGCATCACGTTGACAGAAAATATTTCTGGTACAGAGCAAGTTGGGGCGTTCACGGCCTCAGGGTTTTTAATATTTTTGCTGATATTTGTATTTATCTTTGTAATGGCGAAAAACTTTGGAAAGAACGGAAGCCGCGTAATGGCTATGGATGTGAAGGACGCAGAGGAGGAAGGCCTTGCCAATGTGAGGTTTAACGATATCGCCGGTAACGATGAGGCTAAGGAATCCGTTGGCGATATTATCGACTTTATACGTAAGCCAGCGCATTACGCAAAATACGGTGCACGTATGCCACGTGGCATGATATTCTACGGGCCGCCTGGCACGGGCAAGACGCTTATGGCTAAGGCCATTGCAGGTGAGGCCGGGGTAAAGTTTTTCGCTGTTAGCGGATCCGATTTTGTGCAGATGTATGTTGGCGTTGGCGCAAAGCGCGTCCGGTCGCTTTTTAAGAAGGCGCGGGAGGCGGAGCGCGCTGTTATCTTTATCGACGAGATAGACGCCCTTGCGAAAAAACGTTCGGCGCAGCCGGCGGGTGGAAGCGATGAGCGGGATCAGACCCTTAACGCTCTGCTTACTGAAATGTCCGGCTTTACGGATAACGATGGCGTAATCGTCATAGCCGCGACAAATAGGCTTGACACACTGGATGAAGCGATACTGCGCCCGGGTAGGTTTGATAGGCATGTGGAGATAGGCTTGCCGGATTTATATGGCCGTGAGCGCATACTTGAGTTACACGCAAAGAATAAGCCAATAAGCAAAGACATAGATTTCCATGAGTTAGCCAAACAAACCGTATATTTCAGTGGTGCGATGCTTGAGAATTTGATGAATGAAGCGGCAATTACGGCGGCGAGGAAAGGTATTGAGAAAATTGACTCGTGTATGCTGGACGAAGCATACTACACAATAATCGCAGGCAAGGCAAAGATAGATCGTGGACATAACGGGCGGGAGCAGGAACGCAAAATCGCGGCTTTCCATGAAGCTGGCCACGCATTGGCGGCAAAAAAGCTCTGCCCGGAAAATACCGTCGCAAAGGTAACCATTATCCCCAGCACAAAAGGAACGGGTGGCTTCTGTCTTAATATACCGCCGGATAAAATGTTCTTTACGAAAGAAGAGATAGAGGCACAGATTATGGTAAACCTAGCCGGTCGTGCGGCGGAAGAGCTTGCTTTTGGAAAAGGCAATATAACAACAGGTGCAAGCAACGACATCGTTCAAGCGGATAGATTATCGTATGATTATATAAAAAAATATGGTATGAGTGAAACGGTAGGGTTGGTTTCGATGAGCGAAGATAAAAACCGCGAGGAACAAGCTAAACTCCTTGCCGGTTTGTACGAAAAAACAAAGGATATGCTGCTTGTTCACTTTAAAGCCTTAACGGATATATCAAATGCGCTTTTAGTATATGAATCAATTGACGAAAACACTTTATGTAAATATATGTAGAAATGTTGGTTAAATTTGCGTTTATTCGAAAAAAGTGCTTGCATTATTAAAAACCTTGTAGTATAATGGCAAATATAGTAATAATTCAAGTACAAAACATTACTTCATTTGGAGGATTTAGCATGGAGATATTAAAGATTTCCGCCACATCCAACCCTGGCGGCGTGGCTGGGGCAATCGCCACAATACTTAGACGCGGTGAGAACCTTATCGTGTCCGCCATTGGCAGCAGTGCAACCTACCAAGCGGTTAAAAGTATCTGTATAGCGCACAAGTACGTTGAAGAGGAGAACATCTCGTTCTCCACAAAAATCGCCTTCCATGAAGGCGATGATCCGGAAATGCCGAAAACATCTATCCGATTCTACGTTAATTTAAACGCATAAGGCGTTTAGCATGTGCGGGGACGTCAAACTTTCGCCCAGGCTTATGGCCGTAGCGGATTTGGTAAGGAACGCTATCGACGCGGGTACGGCCGACGGAACGTTTGCCGATATCGGGTGCGATCATGGGTTGTTGGTTGCGTACTTAGTTAAAAACAAAGTAGTGTCGTATGCAGTTGCCTCCGATATAAAGCAAGGCCCAGTAGACGCGGCGTTACGTACGTTTGGCGAACATGGGATCACAAATTTCGTAAACACTCGCCTTGGGCCGGGGCTAGTAATCCTTGCCCCTGGCGAGGTTTTTTCATGTGCAATCGCCGGCATGGGTGGCGGCACGGTGATTTCTATCTTAAACGAGTCTTCGGAGGTGGTTGCGTCGCTTGGCCAACTTGTTCTCTCTCCGCAGCGCGATATAGCCGAGGTGCGTAAGTATTTACACGCCAACGGTTTTTATATACACAACGAAATTATAACGCATGACGACGGCCATTATTACTTTGCCATAGATGCAAGGCGCGGAAACGAACCGCCGTACGACGAGGTTGGGTACCTGTACGGACAGCGGTTGTTGGAACGGGCAGATAAAGCCTTGCACGCATACTTATTATGGGAGCGGGACAGGTATGCCAAAATTTACGATAAAATAAAAACATGTATTGCAAATTCAGATACAAGCATACAATATAATCTGCGAAACTTAGAAAAATCTCTTGTTTTTTTTGGGTGAAACGGATATAATAAATCAGAGACTTTATTTCGGGGGTTATTATGCTTAAATTTGCTTGTGGCGCGTTTTTCGCTGTTTTTATATATATGGTTATATCCGTTACTTCATATGCGAATACTTCGCCGGAGGCGGCATTGCCGATGGACGCGTCGCGCCAGCCTGGATGGCGGCAAGTGCGTCCTATTTTGGATATTTTTGAGGAAATTGAGGCAACAACGCAAGGTATTGAACCAAGCAGCCACACCCGCTACATCGCCCTAACATTTGACGACGGGCCGCACGGCGTAAATACGCCTAGGATATTAGATGCGTTGGCCAGGTATGAAGCCCGCGCTACCTTTTACGTGCTTGGCAGCGAGGTTGTGCGCTTTCCACATATAATTCAACGTATGCAGGATGAGGGGCATCTTGTCGGCAACCATACATTTAACCATACGCAGTTGAACAGGCGTAACGTAACGGAAGAGATTGCCTTGTGGCAACTTGAAGAGACGAACAGGGTTATTGAGGAAATTACGGGGGTGCGGGTGGCAACATT
>WQWB01000040.1 GCA_009785555.1 Defluviitaleaceae bacterium
ACGCGGATTACCGTAAACAGCATTTTTGGCGAAAACACTACCGTTTGGGCAAGGTGGAATACGGCCGTGGATATTTTGAATCTAAATACCGACATGAATTTTAATCAAATTTCTGTTACGGATGAATATATAAACATCGAAATCAGCGCAACATACCACGCAAGCCTTGATTGGAGGCTTTATGAATGGAGGATTTTGGGCGGCTTGCCCAGCTTGATAACCCCGGGCTGGCAAACGATAGAGCCGACAAACCAAATCCATCCGATGAGAAGGCTACAAATACCACGCATTTTGCTGAATGTAGGGCAAAGATATATACTACACGTACAGGCGATTGACGCGACCGGTAACCCCGCTACCGTTTCGAGGGTGTTTAACATTACAAATATCGACTTACGGCATGTTAATATAGACATAACGCAGCTGCAGGATACCCATACCCCTCCCTATTCCAACATCGTGCATCCGCTGACGATACCGCGCGATGGGGCTAACGCCGGCCTTACCGTAACCGTGGCAAGCACACTCGGTGCAGAGCAACTGTGGGAGTTGCGCCAAACAGCACCGTACGAGCGTCGCTATCGCCAAGATTAGAGGCGTCAATAAGCGTAAATGTTGTTTGCATACCTATTTTGTTTTCAAATGTACCGTGCGCTAGTGTGTCAGCAACCCATCAAATCACGCAAGGCTTTGTGGATCAACAACTATTGTTACTATACTAGCATCACTCATTACAAATGTGAATGTAGAATTATATCCATACATTCACAGCCACGGAAGGTACATACGATACGCCGCTCCCGTCCGGCTGCGGATTGAATCGGAACACTATATCCGCATATTTTTATCACCGGCTGACAACAATAACTCCAAAGGAGATGTGTTACCAATGGATGCAAACAAAACTTCAGCGAACGAGACCAACTTACCAGCCGACAAAGTTCTAATTAGGGACGCCGTAGGCGACAACGCCATCGCAAACCAAGTATTACACGAAAATGAAATGGACTTAAAGGCGGAGATTATGTCGGCGGAAATGTTTTTGATGACGCCGACATTTCCATTTTTGAACCTAACAAACAAGCCAATTAACACGGAAGATCCAGACATGTGGCCTTAATTTAGTTATTTGGCCATTGAATTTATAAAACGGCCTTTATTACCAAGTTCAACCTTTCAGTAATCGGAACTTATAAAACTATCTAATATTTAAACGAATATACCCATTGCTTAATTCCAATTGCATGCCACATTTGTCAGTAATAACCTTGTATTAAATTAAGGCTGCCTATGGGTTCATTGGCAGCCTTTAAACTTTATTATATTTTTAGCATATAATACAGAATAATACAGTTTTTGTGGGGAGAAACCTTCGTGTTCGACAATCAGCTGGCATCAGTCCTTTCGGGGGTTTTGTTCAGAAAAATACTTAATAATGATCAAATTTCTATGTTTGAATATAGTTTTATAACGAATAGCCTTATCGCCAACAATATACCATTCGATACGGCTTTTGTTTCCGGGACAAGGAAAAACCCCGCGTCCCTGCAGCTAACGGTACACATAAACCCAACAGCCACGCTGGTGTTAGTGATCTCCCTTGAGCCGGGTTCGTCGGTATTTTCGCCAAGCCCATAGATGCCAACAAAAAGACAGATCTTATGTCCGTCTTTTTGCCGCATAATTAACCCTAGTTACATTTATTTACACCCTTGTTCTCGTTGAACTCGTCAACAGTCGAGCCAAGAAGCACTTCATCCCAATACTTACTACCCATATAGATTTACTTGCGGCGCACACCTTCTTGAATGCAACCCAGCCTTTTCAACATGGTTGTGGAGGCTATGTGTTTTCAAGCACAGAGCTGTAATGCATAATATACAGCCATCGCTTAGACGCATGTCATATCACGCAAACGCTCGAGTTCATTTTTCTAATAATAGTTCATGTAGTCAACGATCATATATAGTTAAATCCCTTCCGATAAAAATACTTAAAATACCACCGGCGACTTCAGTATCCCCGTCGGCTTGGGCTGATATTCGAACGAATACGGCGAACCGCCGGAGCGCCACGCGTTCGGCCACGACCAACCGAGGTTGTTGTTGATATGAAGCGTGCCGAATGTGTTATACCTGTTACCGTACGTCGTAATTTCGAGCTCATGCTCACCAGTCGGCAAGCTGCCCAAATCCAACGTATACGGCGCGTACGCGATAATGCCTGCATCTTCTCCATTCAGCTTAACGCCGATAAGCGGGCAACGGAAATACGAAGCCTGCACCCGCACAGATCCGTTACCATGACCTTGACTTTGCACCTTACATTTATACGTTATGTTGCCGCCGTAAAACGGAAATCCCAACGGAACGATATCGCCAAAAGGCAAGGCTTTCGGAAGTTCGGTTATCACTGGAATTAATCCCTTTAGCTCAACTCCGAAACCACCGAGTATAAAACAATTCTCCGGATTCGTCGTGCGTCCGTATTTTATATCAAGGCGAAGCTCATTTACACCCTTTTTTAGGCTCGGCAACTTTACCTTTTTAATGGATCTATCTACGTAATATCCAATTGAAACGTCCTTAGGCTCATTGCTAATTATGCAGCGAATCGGCATACCGTTAAGGGTTATCTGCGTTCTGTCCAGATCCTCCAATGCGAGCCAAACCTCGTTTACATCTACCTGTGAATGGATGGTATAGCGCAGACGCAATGTGTTCTTCAGCTCACGATCGCTTTCAGGCCACGTCCACGGCTGTGCCAACGCACCCTCGCGCGCGGGTATACCCAAATACTTTCGGAAATTGTTGTCTATGACCAAAATATCCTCAGCATCCTGCCACTCGCCGTCGTCAAAGGCGTACTCCGGCCTATCCAGCACCAGCACGTTCGGTTCATCCAATTCATATGCGTAAGTTTCCAGAGGGCGCGGCCTTTCATGCCGTATATCAACCGACACCTCTTCTTCAGCATGATATTCCCCGTCCTTTAGTTTAAAAAGCAAACTATCGTGCATATAAATCCGCCGCCGTATAATCGTGTTTCCGTCCACGTACTCCGTCTTTTGCGGCGCGATGCTTCCATCCATAGGCTCGCAAAACAGCACTTTATGATGCCCGCGCAAAGTGATAACCACCTCATCCGCTCCCCAGAAAACGTCTTGGTTATCGGGCTTTTTGCCATTGCAAATGAACAGCCACCTGCATTTATCTCCAGGATGCGCCGCCAGCGCAGACTCACAAAGCCGACTAGGGTCACCCAAATCACTATCCTCACGAAGTTGGTATATTAGATTATCTACCCTTCGCCCGTCTCCACGGCGTATTTCAATATCACGCATATTATCAAGTGCAGACAGTACTGCAGTTTTTGAATATGGTATACGTTCAAAACCAGCAAATTCCGCCACGTCGCAGGCCTCGCCGTCTATAATCTTGGGGAACTCTCCGGCAAATAAGACTGTACCGCCATTTATGCGGAAATTATGTAAAGCATCTAATGTCGTTTTACGTATCGACCGGCAGTTTGGAACGACTACCGCACCGTATTCCATTTCGCCAACTCTAAAACTATTTAGGCATTCCGCTTTGTAAAGCCCTGGTAATAGCCCTTCAGAAACAAAATCAAAATCTATATGCCCAAACAGAAGCCATTGTATGATGTTCTGAAAATCCGTCTCCATCTCATCACGCGTTGCCGCCGTCTTATCGTTCGGCCCAAACGCCGTCCAATATGATTCTACCGGGTGTATCACCGCCACATTACACAACGCCCTCCCCCTCAACAATACCGTATTAAGCCGCGCAAAGTAGTCCTCGACATATGGATATTGCTTGTACCAAGGCGACTGGTAGCCGATTGCGGCCGGATAATCGCGCTTTGCCTCACCAGCCATTGAAACCCATGCCAAGTGGTGTACGCGCAGCGTAACGCCCAGGGCGGCCTGCCAATCACCTTGCAGCTTATGTCCGCGGAAGTCAAAATCCCAGTTTGTGACGCCGTAAAGCTCGCTCATCACGCCTTTACGCCCCATCTGGCGCGATACGGACTGTGCCTGCTTTGCAGTAGAATATTCCCGCCTATCTGCCAGCATATCAATACCCGGCAACCCAAAACCGCGGTACGAGCGCATAGACTCGCCGCCTGCAACGGTTTGGCTGTGCAGCGATTCCTCATGCATCATATGCCCAGTAAGCATTATACCCCTTTCATCACACCACTTACCGATATTATCCGCAAACGCCTCCGTAAAGCGAGCACACACATGTTCATGGTATCGATATCTCGCACGAGACGGCCGGCCGCCCGCCAACTCCCAAAACAGCTCAGGCAAAAAGTCCAAAATGCTCTCACCATACATAGCTTGGTATGTCTCATCAAAATCCCTCGTAAATGGCATGGATACGGGTATTTTTTGGTTTGAATCGGCGAAATGATGTTTGTGGTGGATGTCCGGCTCGTCCGTAAAAATAGCGGGAACGGTTTTTCCGAAGGAATCTTTTAACGTTTCGTAATACCGTTCATGCGTGACCCCAATAAACCTATCTACAGCCTTTTTGCTCATGGTGTCAAGATAAGCCTGATTATTGAACCATGTATTATCGCCCTGTATCTCTATGTAGGCATCCCACACATTCCCCTCCACCGGAGGGGTGGCCTTTAGTCCTGGGTGTTGGCAGTGGAGAATAGCCCCCAAATCAAGCCGTTCATACCTAATTAAGAAACCATCCGCCAATTCAACCTTAAACCGTGCCACAAGCGTACGCCGCGCACTCTTATACGCTAAATGGCCGCCTACCGGCGTATCCACATCATTAAAGACATGACCGTGCGGCACGAAGTTCAGGTAGTGCGTACGGTATTCATAGTCCTTAGTTACTAAACCGCCCGCAGAACCGCTCGGCCAACGGTCCTCATCGTACAAAAAGCAATACATACCCCGCTCTTTCGCTCTTTCATTACAGACGGACACAAGACGCATAAACTCATCGCCCAAATACTCCGTACCAAGGCCTGACCTACTGTGGATATGGAAGCCGCCGATACCCATCTCCTTAAACACGTCTATTTGGCGCAAAAGCTCATCTTCATCCAAACGCGCATTCCACGACCAAAACGGAGCCCCACGGTATTCGTTTGTAGGGTTTTTAAATAGTTCCAG
Organism: Defluviitaleaceae bacterium; assembly: GCA_009785555.1. Classification (GTDB taxonomy): domain Bacteria; phylum Bacillota; class Clostridia; order Lachnospirales; family WRAX01; genus WQWB01. The sequence goes on from WQWB01000040.1 coordinate 5,165, forward strand.
GGTAAGCATCTTTTCCTTCAATCTTTCATAATACATAACGCACCTCGCATCATAATTCTTTAAATAATAATAACATATATACCTAAAAAATCAAAGCGAAATTTATTATTTCCATGTCTATAAAACTTCCTGTTGAAAATTAAAACAAAATGTTGTATAATTTAACCGACAGGGGTACCAACTACCCACAACTTATACTTTAGAGGTTATTTATGGAGTTTTTTATTGCTTTCGCGATCGCCGCCATCGTTACGTTCTTACTTGTGCGCCCCATATCCGCGCTGGCTCATAAATTGGATTTTGAAGACAAACCTACGGAACGCAAAAACCACAAAGTACCCGTACCCCTTATCGGCGGCGTTATAATGTTTTTGGGCTTTTCCGCACCGTATGCCGTATTTATTTTGTTTGCCGATGGGTTTTCACAACTGCCTATAAATTACGGCGGTATATTATTGGGCGCGGCACTTATTTTATCTATCGGCTTATTCGACGATTTCTTCAAAACCAGAAAAAAAGAGTTCCCCATTTGGCCGCGCCTGTTAGTGCAGATTGGCGCGGCAAGCATCGTATACGCCGTCGGTGTTCGTTTTTGGGGTATAGACCTGCCATGGACAAGCGGAGACCCCATAGTTTTTATTCCCGTCATCCAATACTTTTTAACCGTAATGTGGATTTTGGGTATCACAACAGTTATGAACTGGATAGACGGGCTGGACGGCCTTGCTGGCGGCACAGCGGGCATTACGGCATGTACGCTCTTCGTATTCGCTATGTTTATGGGTGAAACAAGCTCCGCCTTTATGGCCGCGGCGTTGGTTGGCTCTATCGTAGCGTATCTGCGCTTCAATTTCTTCCCAACTAAAACAAAGATATTTATGGGTGACAGTGGTGCAAACTTTTTGGGATACATGCTTGCTGTTATATCGCTCCATGGAGCGTTTAAGCAGGCAACCGTAATCGCTATCATCGTTCCGGTGCTAGCCATGGGCCTGCCAATTTTCGATTCCATATCGGTAATGATAAGGCGTATCGTAAACCGCGCACCCGTCCACAAGGCTGACCACCGCCACCTACACCAACGTCTACAGAAAAAAGGCTTGTCTGCAAAGCACACTGTTGTTATGCTTTTACTTTTCTGTATGTGCCTTAACTTAACATCTATTATCTTAATTTTAATATAATGAAAATCCGGTTCCGTAAAACAAGTCAAATTATTATCCTGTCGTTATGTGTCACAGTATTCTGTGCCGGGGTTTTAATGGCGGCGTACGGTATATATCGCGGCGAAACAGAAAGAATACGCACGACAGGCGGTCTCATCTGTTTGTCCTGCATAGGCGTGGGCACACCCACAATGGCGGAACAGATACGCCGTACCCAACCGCCTTATTGGTATATAGAAATGATGGAACAGTTTAGATGAAGCAATCAACATTATCATTCTTAATAAGGCCATTAATCCAAACCGCTTTCTTCTTCGCGCAAAACCCATTTTTAGGCAACTTCCTAACCGGTCGAATACACGACGGAGACTCTAAAGGCTTCTGTACGCCTGGATTAAACTGCTACTCCTGCCCTGCCGCCGCATTCTCCTGCCCGATAGGCACTTTGCAAAACTTCTTTCGCGGCGCGGTAACAGACATCAGCTTTGCAGTCGTAGGTTTTCTCGTCGCCGTATCTGCCATGTTCGGGCGGTTTATCTGTGGCTACGTATGCCCGATGGGTTTTTTACAGGATATACTACATAAAACACCGCTGCCCAAGTTACGGGTACGCCTTAAATACCTGTCCTACCTCCGATACGTAATATTAGCACTTTTTGTCGTCATCCTACCAATCGCCGTCAGCGACTATTTCAGCCAAAACGGTGAAACTTGGTTCTGCGCGTATATATGCCCATCAGGTACGATATTCGGCGCCGTGCCGCTCCTCGCACACCCATCCAATGCCCCCTTGCGGGACATGCTGGGCGGCGTGTTCATCCAAAAGGCCGTAATCGCCATAGCCATTGTACTTACGTCAATGTTTATATACCGCATATTCTGCCGTTTGCTTTGCCCGCTCGGTGCTATTTATTCGATATTCAATAAAATTTCATTTATAAGAATTAATTTTGCCGAAAGCCGCTGCACATCCTGCCGGAAATGTGACAAAGCATGCCACGTTAACCTGTCACCCATCACGGACACGACGAGCCACGACTGCATGCGCTGCGGTTCCTGTGTACGCTCCTGCCCGACAGATGCGTTAAAATATGGAACATTGATTACAAAAAGAACCGATTCTACGAACGCATCATAAACAACTCGAATAATTCATCTATCGGAATAAAAAACAAACGACTTGTTGTGAATAAAATCAAAATTAAAACAGTAATCTTGCAAAATGAAACTAACACAGATTCAATTTTATGAATAAATAATTGTAATTTACTTTTCTTTCTAGCTTTTTTACTTTTTTCAATATCGCTAATCAACCAATCAAAAAAAAATTTCATTAAAAACTCCCCTCTTCATTACTTACACTTTTATAATTATATCCATATATATTTAATTATATACTCTTATGAAAAAAAAAATACCACTAGTTTATAATATCTAATTATTTTGTCAAATTATCATTACTTCAAACCACAAATTATAACATTAATTTCAAATATATTTATAGTATAATTTTATATAGACAAGCTATTGTAAAATTTGGAGGTTTAATAAATGGTTGTAAAAAATTCACTAAAAGAAACACGAATGAAAATTTTTTTGATGAATAAAAAAGAGTTTGCTCAATTTCTTCAAGTAGCAGAACAACAATATGGACGCTATGAAAATTTATCGGTAATTCCATCTTTGGAAGTTGCTTTAAAAATTTCAATTGCCTTAAACAAACCAGTAAATGAAATTTTTTGGTTCGAAAATGATTCAAGTTGAGAAAAAAGTGTTTGACAACTCGTTCATTTTAAGATATAATAGTCGATTGTAACATATGTAATATATTTTTGGAGGTCAACATCATGGGAGCTATATGTCCTAAGGGTAAACATTCATCCGCGCGCCGCGATAAGCGCAGGGCGCAATCATTTAGAATACCGAAGGTTACGTTGTCAAAATGCACATGCGGCGAGTTTATGCGCCCGCACCGCGCATGCAAATCTTGCGGCGTTTACGGCAACCGCGAAGTTATCCAAGTCAACGCGGGATAACGTTTTATCATTAACATGGCGAAAATCAACATCGCCGTAGACGCGATGGGTGGTGACAATGCGCCCGCAGCCGCCGTTAGCGGCAGTATAGCCGCGCTGGACGGGCGCGAGGGATTTACCGTTACCCTTGTAGGGCGGGAGTATTCTATTCATAACGAGCTGGTGCGGATGAAACAGGGTAGCGATCACCTTAAAACCGGCAGGCTCGTTATTCGTCATGCTTCAGAAGTCATCTCTACAGGCGAAATTCCAACCACGGCGATAAAGGAAAAGAAAAATTCGTCGATGGTTGTCGCATTACGCCTCGTTAAGGAAGGTACGGCACAGGCAGTCGTTTCCGCTGGCAGCACAGGCGCGCTTTTAACGGGCGGCCTTCTTGTTATTGGAAGGATAAAGGGTATTCTCCGCCCTGCTCTTGGTGTTATGGTACCTACCGTCGGCGGTTTTGGTTATACCCTTCTTATAGACGCGGGAGCCAATATGGATTGCCGCCCCGCTTACCTCGCCCAATTCGCACGCCTTGGCGCTGTTTACATGGAAAGCCTGTTTAACAACCCATTTCCCCGCATAGGCCTTGTAAACGTCGGCGCGGAAACAGAAAAAGGCAACCAACTCGTAAAGGAAACTTTCCCGATTCTTGAAAAATCCGGCCTTAACTTCACCGGCAACCTAGAATCGCGCGACCTTGCGCTGGATGGTGCGGACGTTGCCGTATGTGACGGGTTTGTCGGCAATATCCTCCTCAAGCATACCGAGGGTATGGCCAAGGCCTTATTTTCTTCCATCAAAAAAGAGCTAAAAAAAGGCATCGTTACAAAAGCCGGTGCTATCCTCTCACGCAAGGCTTTTACTAATATCAAAACCAGCTTTGACGCGTCCGAAGTCGGTGGCGCGCCGTTCTTAGGCCTATCCGGCTTGGTCGTAAAGGCGCACGGCAATGCCGGTAAGCGCGCTGTAATGAACGCGATACTCAAATCCGTTACTTATGTGGAAAACGACGCACAAGCCCGCCTAATGAAATATTTCGCCGAACACGACGGCGAATTTAAGGAATAAGACATTGGAACTGGAAAAACTTAAATCATTTATATCGGAATTAATGTCGGTTGATATTAATTCGATTACGGAAAATACGCGATTCTTCGCCGATCTTGGCATGGACTCTCTTGACGTGTTTCAACTTGTTGCCGAGGCCGAAGCGTACTTCGGTGTCCACATACCGGATGCTGCCGCCAAAGCCGTCAAAACAATCGGAGACGCGGTTAATTTAATTGCAGGTAAATAAAATGGAAGAGATTAAACTAAACGATTTAATCGATCGGGCGGAACTAGTGCTGGGTTATAAATTTAAGGATACCAAGCTCCTTCTTTCTGCGCTTACGCACAAATCTTATGTTAACGAAAGCACACACCACGGCAACCCTTCCATAGATACAGACAATGAACGTTTGGAATTTTTAGGCGACGCGGTACTTGAAACCGCCGTGTCCGAATATATCTACAACACCTACCCTACCCTTACCGAAGGGCAGATGACGAAGCTGCGCGCCACCGTAATTTGTGAGGCCAGTTTATCGGCCGTGGCTAGGCAGCTTAATTTAGGCAAGATGATGCGTATCGGACGGGGAGAGGAAGCTACAGGCGGAAGCAACAAGCCATCCATACTTGCGGATTGTTACGAATCCATCATAGGCGCGTCTTTTTTGGACGGCGGGTTTGATGCCGCCAAAAATTTTATCCTCCTCACATTGGAAAAAGTGATAAAGGAAAATATACATAATTTTGAGAAAAAGGACTACAAAACAAATTTACAGGAGTTTGTACAAAGTATTGGGCGAGACGCGGTAATCTACGAAGTTATAGGCGAGGACGGCCCACAGCACATGAAGGTTTACACCGTCGCCGTATCGTACCAAGGCCGTAGGTTAGCAACCGCCAGCGGCAAATCGAAAAAGGATGCGGAGCAGGCCGCGGCGAAGTTGGCTATTGAGGGGTTCAAATAGTTTAGAAGCAGATGTGGATTGTATCTCTATCTATAGGGTTATAATAATGTTAAACTGATGGCGCGTGAGTTTGCTTTATATAAAAAATTTTGTGATTCCTAACTCCAAAGAAAATACCCTCGCACTCAACGCCTAACTTATTTGCTATTCCTTGATATAACAGACATTTCAAAGAATAGTATAGATGCTTATTGCTATAAATGAAATCCGATAACCCAAATCCACTCATGTAACTTTCAGCTCCCTGAGAAAAATCACACTTATCTTTTTTACCCCTTTCAATAATGAGACAGTTTGATTCATAAATAGCAGATTCGTAGTGAATATACCTATGCACACTATGTCTTGACAAATCCAAGGAATACACAATTCTGTTATTAAATAAATATTTTTTACCATCGAAAATGCTATCGTAAGTACTTTTATAGATATCAATCAAATTAGAGAACCAAGTATCACAAAAATGCTCAAAATGGTTTATGTCCTTAAAGCATTCATAGCTAACCCTTTCATTATATTCTACGTCCTTCATGTTCAGTTCTCTAGCTCTCTTTAAAGCATAATGGCACTCGATATACTTAACATCCATACTCATAATCAAATGCCTACCGGTCGTCTTCAAGGATGACGGCTTCTTGCGATATTCGTTGAAATAATCAATGAGCCCGTGATTAAAAATAATACTTAGCGGGTCGATTTTCCTACTCCATGATGCGCGAGATAAAAGGTAATTGTGTAAGTATGCCTTAAATTTCGATTCGGATTCACAGAGATGATTGGAATCAAGTATGTATATAAGATAGTCTATGCAACTGCTTAAAGCAGTCTCTATTTCGTTGATGTTTTTATGAGTCTTGCTTTCACTTATCAAGGTTTTCGTCATCCATTGAAAATGATAAACAAAGTCATTCAATACCTCTCGAACAATTTTTCTTGGAGCAAACTCCAATACATAAGCAGAGTCAAAGTATTCCTTCAATATTTTAGACATTACATTCTTTGAATATTTTTGATGAGTGAGTGTTCCAATCATATCAATATGTGGAAATAACATACCTGATCCGAAATCTCGTATACCGCTATCAATCTCACCCTTTATTTGGGGATAAATAGAATATAGATTTGACATTTTAGTGTTCTGCACTTCACTATCACAATATGACATTGTGACTTCATCCACGGAGCTACCGATTCCAAAACGCCATAGATTTGGAAATATCTTTTGTTTTATAAATGATATATCCCCATTAAGATATCCATTTAAATAATCAAGCGCATCTTGAATATCCGCGATTTCTCGTGTACTTTTGTATGGTAATTTTTCATTTCTCTCGTCAGATATTCTGTGCAGCATAGCTACAAAATCATCTACGCTTTTTATGATGTCCTCTTCGCTAAAATAAAATCTAACATTCTCTTTTCCTTCAAAATTCATTGACATCAATCTTTCGTCAGAGAGATATATCCAAAAAACTTTTTTCAGTTCAATATCTACTACGAAATATATGGCAGGACTTTCAGTAACTTTTGCCTTAATATAGTATAAGAATTTTGTACACAAAGAATAGCTATACTTACCTTTATTATTTGTAGAAATTAAAGGTTGTAAATCGCTGACTTTTTTGATCTGCACAACAAACTGTTTCTTAGGTACTTTGTTCTCATCACTAACATTATCTTCTAATAGCTCAAAAAAACCATCATGATTAGGTGTTTTGTCGTTCTCACCAAAAAAAGTCTTTATTTTTTTACTATCTTCGAGCAATTTTGAAAGCAATCTAATGGAATCTGATTCGTCAAATGAGACGATGGAATGTGTAGCCATGCCGACTTTTTTATTTTGCATATAAAGCTCCTTAGGATTTTTTGATAAAATAAAGCGTACGGCTTTAACATCATTGCAGCCTTGCTCTCACTTAATTCGCAATTTCTGCGAATTAAATATCTGTCTTTAAAGCATTCTCATGCCGCAACAGCCATTCCTTCCGCCACAAACTACCGCCGTAGCCCGTAAGCCCCCCATCCATGCCGATAACGCGGTGGCATGGTATGATGATTGATATGGGGTTTTTATTGTTGGCCCCGCCTACCGCGCGTACGGCACGCACGTTGCCTACTGCTGCGGCAATATCCTTATATGTACGCGTCTGCCCGTAAGGTATACTAAGAAGCGCCACCCAAACGGATTTGCGAAAAACAGTGCCGCCAAGTTCCATAGACAACGGCACATCAAAAACCTTACGCCGCCCGGCAAAATACTCATCCAACTGAGTTACGCACGTTCTTATCGCGCCACACGGCGCACTGCTGGTACTAGGTTTGGCATCATCATCAAAACCAACGTATATTATCGCTCCGTCACACGATTTAATAAAAATGACGCCGATCGGCGAATCGTAAAAATATTCTATAATATCCATCATTCACCTTTGGCTGCGCCGCTAAGCTCTTTTTCGTAATCATCCACAAATTTACCGTACTCAACCATAGTATCTTCCAACCGTTTCTCTATTTCGGCCAAACGCTTCTCCAAGGTTAGTAGCGCGTCCGCCGTGCGCTTATGCGCGAAAACTTCCTGATGGAACATCTGCTCAAAGCTACGCTCCGCCTCCGGCATTTTGCTGTCGCGCTCCCTAAATAAAGTATCACACAAATCTAAACAGGCATACATAAGCGTTATAGCCTTTGAAATACCGTACCCGCGCCGTGAGTTGAACTCTTTTATGATATAATTAATATAATTGGCCAGCCTGTCCACATATTCCGGATCCTCGTGATCACAACTAACGGATATAAGCTCACCAGCTACTGTAACCAACTTCTTTGTAATTTCACCATTTTTTGCCATGTTAGTACCCCGTAATTATTCAAATAAATTGTCGAAAATCGCACAAATACATTATACGCTGCAAATAAGAAAAAGGCAAGTGTTTCACCATAAAAAGCTTTGCATAGAATTAGGTTTTAATCAAAAATTTTTAATGGCAAAAGCAAAGGCGACGCTAGCTGAAGCCAGCCTGCGTCGCCTTGATAAATCATTCGGTTATTACGTTTTTTGCTCGACCTACATTTTTACTTGGTTGCTACTCGGCACTCACGAAGCCTTCGTATTCATCCTCGGCGAGGGTTAGCCCGTTCTCCGGCGGAAGAAGGATTGACGCTTTCATGATATAGTAGAACGCCCAGTGGCTTACTGCCAGGTCGCTGTACAATGCGTAGCCGTTAAGGGTGGCGTGGATGCTTTCCGGCACAGGTATCGTACCCATTGCGCGGCTCAGCTTCACTATCGTCTCCGCTCTGGTTGCGGCCTCGTCGGGGCG
>WQWB01000041.1 GCA_009785555.1 Defluviitaleaceae bacterium
AAAAGAAATACACACTAAGACTGGAAAGTATTACAAAGAAGCAGACGAAAAGCATGCCGTCGGCAAATACGCTGTGACAGAAGTTGAATTACCGGGTCTGATGGAAGCGCACGGCTTTAAAAACATAGAAACACACTATACCGCTGTAAACCTTACGCCCGACAGCGAGCAGTATGAAAAGAACTTTGCGCTGAGGATGATTGAAGCCAACCGCCAAATGGAATTGGACGGTGTAAAATACATAAACGCTATCGCACCCAACGTGTGCAGCGACGATGAAATTAACCTTTGGAATAAAGAAATCAATAAACGATACGATACAAGAATTAAGCAATATAACTTAGGTTTAAAACAATGGGATGTAAGCCTATCCTTAACCATGATCGTAAAAGGCACAAAATAAGTTAAATGTTTAAGCGAAGGCGGTGCTGTCAATAATACAAACAGGTTCACTATTTATTATATCCGGGCCGTCAGGTTCCGGCAAGGGTACCGTAGTTAAGGCCCTTGCCGCCGCAAGCCCGGAATTTGCCCTTAGCGTCTCCGTTACGACGCGTAAAAAGCGTGAGAGCGAGGTACATGGCGTACATTATTTCTTCATCAATGAAGACCAATTTATAACCTTACGCGACACGGACAGGCTTTTGGAGCACGCCTCGTTTATAGGCAATCTATACGGCACCCCGCGATCCTATGTTGACGAACAGATACAGGAAGGCAAAACTGTTTTGCTCGAAATTGAAGTGAACGGTGCGCTCCAAGTTAAAAGCCGTTATCCTGACGCAGTACTTATCTTCCTTATCCCACCGGATTTTGATGAGCTTAACCGCCGCCTAGCCGACCGCGGGACGGAGGACAGCGAGACCGTACGCGCACGTATGGTGCGCGCACGCGAAGAAGTCGCGCTTATAGACAAATACGATTACCTAATCATCAACGATAAAATCGAAAACGCTGTTTCCGATATAAAAATGATAGCTCATGCCGAAAAATTGAAGACCACAAAACGCGTGGACTTTGAAGCAGGGTTTTATAATAACAATAACCAAGCATCTGCTTTATAGCTGAAGGGAGCAATTATGCTTAGACCATCATACTCCGAACTTATGGATATTATCAACGAAGACGCCGCCACAAATGATATGATAACCAGCCGCTATTCGATCGTAATAGCCGCCGCCAAGCGCGCCCGGCAGATCGTGGACGGCGCACCCTACTTCGCCCCGGACGTGTCGGAGGACAAGGCTGTCTCCATCGCCGTAAACGAACTGGAAAACGGCCGCCTGCGTATCTTCCCAGAAGGGTTTGAGGAAGGCGACGAGGAATATTTCCTCTCCCATATTAAACCGCGTATAAATAGGGGTGCCACTGGCCTGCCATTACCGTCCGACGGAGCAATTTCCGCAAAGGATTATGACTCTCTCGAATTTGACGGCAATGACGAGTTGGACGACGAGTTTTTTGAAGACGACCTCCTTGACGAAAGCGCGTATATAGAACTGGACCGCGCCCTCTCGCGAGATAGGGTAAGGAACGAGCTTGAAGATGACGTTTATGCCGACGATTTCGTTGATGATGACTTCGACTATGTAGACATACCAAATAAAAACGACAAAGAATTTGCTGAATTGAATAACCTTGCTGAGCTTGAAGAAATAGAAGAGCCTGAAGAAGAGTTTGTAGAACAAGAAGAAATTTTTGGCGCGGAAGACGAATTTGAATACCCCGCACTTGACGATGAAGAGTAGTATAACGCAAGGCCTTACCGCTGAAGTTATAGTAGACATAACCAACGCGGAGGTTGACAAGGTGTTTCACTACCTTCTGCCCGACCAGCATAATATACCAGAAAACCTCAGGGACTCTATTTCCCCGGGGTTTCGTTGTATTGTCCCATTCGGCAACAGGCATATAGACGGGTGTATAGTCGGGTTTTCGGAACCGACAGTTGATCCATCAAAACTCAAGAAAATCATTTCCTTTTATGAGGATTACCCGATTATAACCCCTCACTTGCTGGAACTTGCAAAATGGATGAAAACAAAATATTATACAACCCTCGCGGCTTGTCTACGATCTATCGCACCTAGCTGGACAGGAGCAAAAAGAAATAAAAAAATTCTTTATGCTCAATTGATCGAAGGAAAAGAAAATACGGATGAGTACATAGAAACTACAAAAAAAAACGGCACACAGGCACAAGTGCTTAAAGCTTTGGCCAAGCACGGCGGCGAACCGATACCCATCGCTACCCTTGCAGCGACGCTCTCCATTTCCGCATCGCCCATACGGACGTTAGAAAAAAAGGGGCTTGTAACAATAGCGGAACGATTATCCATAAACAAACCTATCGCCACCATAACATATAATACCGATAATAAAAAAGAATCCGTAACTCTCACAGAAGAGCAACTTAACGTGCTGCACACATTATCAAACTCGCCTCGCGGCAAAACATGGCTTTTACACGGGGTTACCGGCAGCGGCAAGACCGAGGTTTACATGCGGCTTATAGAAAAAGCCATAACGGAAGGCAAGCAGGCCATAATGCTAGTGCCGGAGATCGCCCTAACCCCGCAGGCCGTGGATTCGTTCAAACGCCGCTTTGGCACTGGCGTTGCCGTTACTCATTCCCGCCTTACCCCGCTTGAGAGGATGGAGCAATGGAACGCGGCAAGATCCGGCGAAATAAGCATAATGATAGGTCCTCGCTCAGCCGTTTTCGCGCCTTTTCCAACTCTTGGCGTTATAATCGTAGATGAGGAACACGAAAAAACGTACACATCCGAGACAACGCCCAAATACTCCTCATCCACCGTAGCAGAAAAGTTGGGTGAGCTTACGGGCGCGGTTGTCGTGCTTGGTTCTGCAACGCCTGACATTATCACATACTTCCGCGCACAGAAAGGCGAAATAGGCCTGCTTACGATGGAGAAACGCGTAAACAACCGCTTTCCACAAGTACATGTGGCCGATTTACGTACAGAGCTTGCAGAGGGTAACCGCACAATCTTCAGCAAGGTTTTACAATTTGAGATGGAAAGAAACGTCAAACTCGGACACCAAACTATTTTATTTATGAACCGGCGCGGCCATTCCACCTTCGTCTCCTGCCGAGCCTGCGGTTATGTGTGCAAATGCGGTAGTTGCTCTGTAAACTTCACATACCATACCCAAACCAGCAGTATGCTCTGCCACTACTGCGGCGCGCGCGAACGCCCGCCAACTGATTGTCCGCAATGCTCTTCCCGCCACGTGCGTTACTTCGGCGTCGGAACGCAAAAAATCGAGGAAGAAGTTACGCACCTCTTCCCCGGAACCAGCGTTGCACGTATGGATATGGACACGACGAGCACAAAATCCGGACACGAAAAGATTATACGCCGCTTCGCCGAGGGCAAGGCGCAAATCCTAGTAGGCACGCAGATGATCGCCAAAGGGTTGGACTTCCCAAACGTTTCCCTCGTAGGCATCATAGACGCCGACGTAGCCCTTAATATGGGAGACTACCGTTCGGCCGAAACTGCGTTCCAGCTTATCACCCAGGTATCTGGCCGAGCCGGGCGCGCGTCATTGCCAGGTAAAGTTATTATCCAAACGTATATGCCGCACCATTACAGCATAGAATACTCGAAGGATAACAACTACGCGGGTTTTTATTCTCATGAAATTATATCGCGCCAAACAATGGGGTATCCACCCTTTGGCCATATCTTTATGGTTATGATGACATGCGAGGACGAAAAAAAGCTCATATCCGTACAGAAAGAGTTGGCGCATATTATGCGGATGTACAACCGTAAGGGTTTTTTCGATATCCTTGGCCCATCACCGGCAATCGTGTCAAAAGTTAATAATCTATACCGTTGGAAAATTTTAGTCAAAACCATGTCAACTGACGTACCTGAGGATTTGATAATAAAATTCGTTTTCTACTGCGTGGATAAGTTAAAGGCCGGGCAGATAAGACTTGATGGCATAAATATTAACCTAACCCTTGACCCTAAAAGCTTATTGTAATGTTAATGGAAAGTATATGTAAAATTTCCTTATTGCCTTTCGACAGGATTCATGATATACTCATAAAGCTTAGCAGGAATTAGATTTAGTTACGAATTAATAATTTGGTTAAGTTTGTTGTTTTAAACGAGGAGGCAGCCAATGAACGCAAAGCAAAACAGCATATTAATCGTAGACGATGATATAGTTAATATATCTGCAATTATGAACATTTTGGGGCAGGACTACACTGTTTACGCCGAGAAGGACAGCGAAAACTGCGTAGCTCTTGTAAAGAAACTGAAACCCGATCTTATTTTATTGGATATCATAATGCCAGGCATAAGCGGGTTTGACATTATGCGATTCTTAAAGTCTGATACGGATACGGCGGATATACCCGTTATCTTCCTTACTGGCAAAACGGAGCCGGACAACGAGGTGCTTGGCTTTGACCTTGGCGCGGTAGACTACATAAACAAGCCATTTAACTCCCCGGTCGTGCGTATGCGCATCGCGCACCAAATACAGATAATAAACCAAAGACGCCGTTTAGATTCTTTGCGCGAAGCGGAAGAGATCGAACGTCAAAGAAAAGAGCAGAAGCGCATAAACGAACGGATTAACCTCATTTTAGACAGCGCTCCCATAAGTATCGAGATTTATGATTTAGACGGCAGGATACTTGACTGCAATAATGCAACCCTTCGTATGCACGGCTTAGGCCACAAAACTACGTACATGGAGGCATACAATAAGATGCCTGGACAATTTTATCCAGAGTCCCAACCCTGCGGGTCTTCATCCGCCGCGTTACTGGCCGCTTATTTCACCGAAGCTAATGAATGCGGCAAGTCCGTTTTTGAATGGGTACACCGCACATATGACGGCGTTGACTTCCCCACCGAAGTATCTATGTCTAAGATTGAGCATGAGGATATCGTCTTTCTCGTCGCTCATGTGTACGACCTGCGCGAAATAAAAAGACTGGAACAGGAACGCCTGGAAACCTTGCAAGAAACGAGCGACGCCAGGAGCCGTTTTTTCGCACGTATGAGCCACGAAATACGCACCCCGGTCACGGCGGTTATGGGGATCTCCGAAGTGCATTTACGGCGGCGCAACATGCCGCACCACATTGAGGACGCGTTTGCGCGGATTTATGATTCATCTAAAATCCTTTTACACATCGTAAACGACATTTTGGATATGTCCAAAATAGAGTCCGGCAAAATGAGCTTATTGAACTCCGTATACGATATAGAAGGCCTGATCAGCGAAACGTCGCAATTACACATGGTTTATTTAGAGCGCAAGGACGTAACATTCCGCCTTTACGTTGATGAGAACCTCCCCGCTCGTCTTTACGGGGATGCGTTGCGCCTCCGCCAAATCCTTAATAACCTGCTTACAAACGCCTTTAAGTATACGTCCCGCGGCCACGTAATTATGTCCATCCATGCCGAGCGCACGGAAGAAGACAGCGACGAAGTAACCCTCGCCATATCTATCCGCGACACCGGCAAAGGCATGACGGCTGAACAGATCGAGATCATCAAAGAAGAATACGTACGCATACACGAAATCGACAACCACCTTATAAGCGGTACTGGGCTTGGCATGCCCATCGTTTACAGCCTTGTGCAGCTTATGGACGCATCGATGGATTTACAGTCCGAACTTGGCAAGGGTACAGATATTACCCTTCGCATACCACAAAAAACGGTCGGCAATGAAAAGGTAGGCGCGGAACTGGCACGACTCCTACAGGATTTTGAACGCGGCACATGGTTCGGCGCGAAGGATTTTGAAGCGGCCACGGAAATCATACCTAAATTAAGCGGCTCCATCCTCGTTGTGGATGATGCGGAGACAAACCGCTATGTCGCCGAAGCAATGCTTGAAGCTTTCGGACTTAATATCGAGCTGTGCGAAAGCGGAATATGCGCCGTTGAACGGATAAAAGCAGGCATGACCTACGATATTATCTTTATGGACCATATGATGCCCGAAATGGATGGGATAGAGGCCACACAAACGATACGCACCTTAGGCTACGGCAAGCCCATCATCGCTCTAACCGCCAATGCCTTCTACGGCCAAACCGAAATGTTTTTGGAGAACGGCTTCTCCGGCTTTATGACAAAACCGATAGATATGCAAATACTAAGGTCATTTTTAATAAAGTATATTCCGGAGATTAAATAATCCGTGTTTTCCGTGTGATCCGTGGCTAGATATTTTACGCCATTCTTCCCATCTCTTTCCTCAGCCGCCCAATAATCTTCTTTTCAAGCCTAGATATGTATGATTGGGATATACCTAGAAGGTCTGCAACCTCCTTTTGTGTCTTTTCCCGTCCGCTTCGGTTAAGGCCAAAACGCAGCTCCACTATATGCTGCTCACGCTTCGTAAGTTTCTCCATAGCCTTTGCAAGAAGCTGGCGATCAACCTCATCCTCAATCCTACGGTACACAACATCCTCTTCCGTACCTAAAACGTCGGATAAGAGAAGCTCATTGCCCTCCCAATCAACATTAAGCGGCTCATCAATGCTCACCTCCGCCTTTATACGGTTATTCCGGCGCAGGTACATCAATATCTCGTTCTCGATGCAACGGGACGCATATGTCGCAAGTTTTATTTTTTTGTCAGTTTTATAGGTATTTATCGCCTTAATAAGCCCTATCGCGCCGATTGATACCAAGTCCTCAACGTTTATACCCGTATTTTCAAACTTTCTCGCTATGTATACCACCAAACGCAAGTTACGTTCAATGAGCGTCTTCTTCGCATCCGCATCAAAATCCGTGCCAAGCATGGCTAGTACCTTCGCTTCTTCATCTGGTGGCAGCGGCGGCGGCAGCGTTTCGCTCCCCCCAATATAAAACGATGTGTTTTCCCGCTCCTTAGAAAAGAATCTCTTCAGTATATCGTTTAACTTTTCAATAATTATTTTCATATCTATGTATGCCCACCTTTAATTTTCGATAAAATCCGTACCTATCAACGCGTTATATTCAAAATCCGTTCCTATCTTTCCATCGTATATCGCGATAATTACGCCAACGCATACTTCATCAACAATTACTTCACATGGACGGAACGCCACAAGCACACCCAATTCCTTGCCGATGGATTTATACGGCACAATGTGAAACCGTTCCGCAACCCCCGCATCGGCAAAGGCTGTCGCGGCTTGCTCCATGTCAGCGTCCATTTTATATGTAAATAAATCAACAATCTTATCCGGTAGAATTTTTATAAGCCCACTAAGTTCCGCCACAACGACGGACTTGCCGCTTAGCGGCTCAATAAGCCTATGCCCCGTATCCACAAGAGCTGTAAGTTTAGCGCATTGACCAAACAGGCTGATCCTCAAGTTTTTATATATGGACTTTTGTAACGCCTTTGTCTTCACCCTCTTCACTATTTGTGTTGTTATGTAAGTCATAATAATCGACGCTCCCGCAATCAGCCAAATTGGAACAATACCATCCATCCCTAATGAAAAATATGCCGCTAAACTTCCTCCGCCGAGCACAATGGTCAAGCCAAAGGCCGTTAGGCTCACATTAATAAATCTCCGTAACGATATAGGCGCGAAAATTACCAGTAACCCTCCCAAAAATCCTGGTATATTAAGCAAAAATCCAAACACACCGTAGAAACCGAACAGAAACGACAATGTATACACAGCCGCCGAAAGCGCACCACCCGCCGCAACCCGCCATTTCCTGATCCGTCGTCCGCCGGAAGCGCCAATCAATCGCGCCGTGGCGAAAAAAACAAGGCAGTTCATAACGAAGTTAATCAAAAACAGCAAATCTATGTAAACCGTAACATACCCTATATAAATCATACAGCCATTATATAATACAAGACCTCCGAAAAATGTTGTTATTTATGCATATAAGGGAAAAACCTGCAATTCTCGTCTACAAAAAACGACAGTTGCATGGGTACTAATAATATGATAGAATTAAGAAAAGGAGATGAAGTATAATTATGAAGATATTGTTTAAATCAAAAAACCTGTACAAAGCCAATCTTCACTGCCACTCCACTTTATCCGACGGTAAACTTACGCCAACGGAGCTAAAGGAAGCGTACAAGGCACAAGGCTACAGCATTATCGCATTTACGGACCACAACAATTTTATGAACCACGAAAACCTAAACGATGAAAACTTTCTTACCATAGATGCCGTTGAGGTTGACAACTATGAAAGGGGCAAACCTTGGCCTCTAACCAAGGTTTATCACTTAAACCTGTACGCAACGCGACGCGGTTTATCCGCTCCGCCTCCCTTGCCGGAAAACTACGGCGACATACCTGCTATCAACAAGTATATAGAAAACGCTACGGACACCGGTTTTTTGGTGTGCTATAACCACCCGTACTGGTCTTTGCAAGATGGCGGCGATTTTACAAAACTACGCGGCTTATTTGCCATGGAAATTTACAACCATGGCTGCGAAACAGACGGTTACCACGGCTATAACCCGCAAGCATATGACGAAATGCTCAGAAACGGCAGCAAGCTCTTTTGCGTATCGACAGACGATAACCACAACCGCAGCCCAGAAGGAAGCCCCACCTGCGACTCCTACGGCGGTTTTACCTATATAAACTGCGAAACCCTAACTTATGAAAGCGTTATATCCGCGTTGAAATCCGGCGATTTTTACGCCAGCCAAGGCCCTCAGATACATGAGATTATTATTGACGACGCTAGAAACGTTACTGTAAAATGCTCCCCTGCCACGGATATCGTACTGTTTACCGCCGGCAGAAACGTCTACACCAAACGCGGCAAAGACCTTATAGAGGCGACGTTTAAACTGGCCGACGGCGACGTTGATCTCTACTTCCGCTGTATGGTGCGCGATAAAAACCACAAAGACGCGAATTCCAACGCGTATTGGCTATAAATTATGTTAATACGATTGGCAACCACGGCAGACCTCCCCGCTTGGTATGATGTTTCGGAAATCTTCCATCATCCCGCTGATATGGGAACTACGAAATGGCGGTTTACCCCAACTGCAGCCACACATCAGAATGTTATATCTGCGAATGCGAAGCATGTATACAGGTGAAAAATGGATAACGCACCACGTAGGGGCGGCAAATTGCCGCCCCTACAACAGCAAAGTAACCTTAAGCGCATAAGGCACGGCAAATTGAATTACTATCACTTCCCCTTCATACAATCCATATCAACCTCATACACCCCGTCGCTTCCGGCGATACGGGTGTATGAGTCAGCAGCAGTCTTCACGCGCCCCAACGTCTCTGCCAAAATAAGAAGATCTATCATCCTATCGATATTACTGTGGTTATCGTCATGTATAAAAGGCTTTAGCGACTGTAAAAGCGTCGCCTCCTTCGGCGGATCTTTACGCGATGTTTCCTGTATTTTGGTGAAGGTCTCGTTCATTCTGCTTAAGTATTTATTGCGTATCATACCCGCCACCGCTTCCTGCATATCCTGCCTCGTTTGATCCGGATCAGACAGTTTTTGTGACAGTTCCATAATCTCTGTATATTCCTTCATGCGCACAACTCTCCCATTCATTAAAAATCTTCATACTTTAACATATATTTGACCTTGTCTTGACTTAGGTTCGGCTTTTTTTGCAGCATACGCGCAACCAACCCCGAAATATAAGGCGTTGCCATAGATGTACCGCTCATTTTTATATAACCCGGCGCAACCCTATGCAGTTCCGCACGTCGCGAACGCCTAAGCCCAGCCTCGTCGGCCTTTACGGAAACTATATCCGTGCCAAGCGTTATTATATCAGGCTTAACTATACATTCCCTTGTTGGGCCTATGCCTGAGAAATTAATGCTTTTCTGCCCCCAAATGGTCACTGTGTGGTGATCGTCGCTTGCACCAACCGTAATAACTTTGCGGCTACACCCGGGTGACGTAACTGATCCTGGCAAAGGCCCATCGTTGCCTGCTGCGGCGCAAACGATCACGCCTCTATCCCACAACTTTTCGGCCGCTTTAACCAACGCCGTGCAGGGTATAACCGCACCCACCGACAAATTGCATACGCGTATGTTATATTTGTGCATATTATTTAAAACCCACTGCATGCCAGCCAAAACCTCCGCAGTGTCGCTTTTTCCAGTTTCATCCAACACCTTTACGGAGATTATATCGCTCCCCGGCGCAACGCCAACAAAACGCCCGCCCGACGCGGCGCCGCTTCCGCTTGCAATACCTGCAACATGCGTGCCATGCGCGTTATCGTCGTACGGCGTTTGCCGGTTGTTTATAAAATCCGCAAAAGCTACGATGCGGTTGCCAAAATCAGAGGCCGGGCTTATCCCTGTATCTAAAAACGCAATCGTAACGCCACTTCCGTCATAACCCTCAAGGCTTTCGGGTATCATGGATATCTCGCGCGGCGGCTTACGGTCGTTATCCGCCGCCTCCTGCGCCGTTATGACCGTTGCGTTATGCACCGTAATCGCACCACCAAGCTCTTCTATGGCAGATATATTATCAACACTTGCCTCTACAACATAACAGCCCAGGTCAGGCAAACAATACTTTACGTCACAGATTTCATGTAATTGCTTTATCTTTAAATCATCCATATCACATTCTATAATTAATTTTAAGTTATCCACTCTGCATACCTCCTGTAATTGTATAATATGATAATGGGTTGTGCATGTTACGGCTTTATGGCGAATAAAATTAGACAAGATTAATTTAAGGACAAGTGTATATGGCATCTTTGTTAAAACCAACTCATAAAACGCTGAAAAAAATTTCCCTGTTGGCTGTATTTCGCGCATTTGCGCTGTTCATTGTTGGCGGTGCCGCCTTTTTGGGCATTTCTCGCGCCTTTTTCTATTGGCAGAATATAAATTATTTTCCCGAGATAAATAAACTCTTTCATTATTTCCACGTATATGTTATTATATATCCGGAACTTAGCACTCATGGCAATTTTTCGTTCTTTATTGAACGTGTAGTCGTGTATTCTCAGCCTATCCTCGCTATATGGTTCCTCGCCTTCTTTCCGCCTGTAACGTTGCTTGCATTTGGGCTGTTATTTTTAGAGGCTATGGGTATAGCTTTTACAGCGGCTATGCTGTGGCAGGTCAATGCGGCACACGGTGCTAGCGGTTTTGCGGCTATATGGGCAACGTTTTGGCCATTGGTTACAAGGGTAACGCTGATTTTGCCAATGCTTGCATATGTCACAGTCGCATCCGCCAGACAGGCGGCGGAAAGGACGCGGCTGCATTATCTGTTAAAAAATAAAAGAACAAAAAAAGAACGAAGGTACAGTGTAAGTCTACCCGGCTCAAGAGTTGATTACGTACAAAAACTATTGCTATGTTTGTTGGCAGCCACCATTGCCGCCTTTGCCGAGGCATTTTTACTCAGATAAATAATTTTGGAGGTAAATTATGGAAGATAAGAAAATGTTTAAGGAAATTAGAGTTAAGAAAATTAACCCTATATACGCCGTGGGCGTTGCCGTTCTTTTGTACGGCTTGATTTTTAGAAATATGCACACGTTCGCCGGATTGCTAATAGCCGCGGCCGTGGCCGCAGTTGCTTATCTATTGGCAAAAAAAATATTACCGGAGCGTGTTATCATGCACCCATTAACGGAAACCGGAGCGTTAGATAAACGCTGTATGGAAATTATAGACGCGGGCATAGACTACCTTGAAAAACTTGAAGCCGTGCATGAAAAGATCTGCGCAAAATCTGCAACGGCTCTTATCCTTTCAACACAGGTTAAGGAAATTACGCGCACCGGCCGCCAAATGCTTGAATACACGACGAAGAACCCGCGCACAGCCTTGGAACTTCGCACTTTTATTGACTACTACTTCCCCACAACATTAAAACTCCTAGACACCTACCGCGAAATGCAGGAGCAAGCCATTAAAACTGACAATATGCAGGCCATGATAGACAAAATCCACAATGTTATGGACACGATCGTCGCGGCCTTTGGCAAACAGCTGGATTCTATGTTTGCCGAGAAAAAGCTGGATATCAAAACGGATATCGAAGTGCTTAACACCGTTATAGCCTCAGAAGGCTTAAACGAAAAATAATTCTGGATTTTTTATGGAAGGTAGGTTATAATATTGGTAAAACGTAGACTTAACCGCAACTCTGTAGCATTCATTATAACACTTGCGCTTATTATGCTTGGTTTTTTATTCAGCGGCACGAGGGGGCTATCTTCCTTACGTAGTGAAGCCGTCGGCAATTTTTTTGACGGCATGGCGGACGATGGAACAGGGCGCATTATAATACCAGTTAATATTTACGATGATTTGATTGAATATGCTGCGCACGCGGCCAACCTTGCCACGGCAGGCGCAACACTTGGTATCGGCGGGCAGGTTGATGGGCATATTTCCGCCTTGCGAAGCGCACATTCCGCTTTCCTATCCATATTAAACGACACAACGCGCCATAATTTCAACGCGAGCGAAATCTTCGTCGCCTACGCTCACCTTCACGCTTTAGCACAACGGTTGCATACCTATGCCGAGCAGCGTTCAGGCGAATGGGAATCACCGATATTCACGCATACTTGGAGTTCTTTGACGGGAGCGTCTATCCGCATAAACAATTTTTCAAATCTATATAATAGCTCGGCAACGGAGTTTAACAATACATTAAACCGCTTCCCCGCATTTATTCTTAGGGTTTTTGGTTTTGTTAGGCCGCTTGAACTGTTTCAGTAATTTTATCGGAGGAAAGTATTGATGAAAAAACAATTCAAATTTATCGCTACACTTTTTCTTACGCTGGCCATTGCCGCAGGCATCGCCACACCGGCACAGTCTGGTACGATTAATGTACCGCCCCATACAGAGTTTTTCTATGTAAACGATTTTTCCGCTCAAGGCGTTATCCCCGATTGGTTACGCAACGAACTTGTACGCATTGGCGATAATCTATACACGCTCACCGGTGCACAAGTTGTGCTCACAGTCGTTGACTTTCTTGGCGGGCATGATATTGAGCAGTTTTCCGTCCAAATGTATAATACCTATCAAATCGGCAGAGATGGGCGCGGCGCACTAATTCTTCTCGCCATTCACGAAGCACCCGGCAACCGTTTTATCGTTCAGCTCGGTCACGACACTCGTAACCGGGTTACAGATGCAATGGTTCACAACCTTATGAGCCGAGAGTTTGACACCTTCTTTGATAACGGCGACTACGACCATGCTATGAGCTACTTATTCCGCGGGTTAAACGATTTGCTTGGGTCTATTTACGCAAACGACATACAACAAAACCTTGCCGCTGGCGGCACATTAACTAGCGCAAACGAAGGCGGCGGCTGGGGTGCGTTTTGGGCAGTTATTATAACCATAGTCATTATAATCTTCCTCTTTGCCTTCCTCTCCGCAATTATGCGCCCTCGCGGCCCGCGTATGCACGGCGGCATGATGATGCCGCGCAGGCGTTTTGGCATGGGAGGCGGTTTTATGTGGGGATGGATGCTTGGGCGTTC
>WQWB01000042.1 GCA_009785555.1 Defluviitaleaceae bacterium
AGCTCCGCAAGGGTTTCGTCGTACATTTTTATGTGATCCGCTTCATCGAAGCTGCGCGCCAAAAAACGTTCCGTCATCGCGGCGGAAACGCCGATAATCTGCAGGCGCATCTGCTCCTCAGCCCGCTCCCGTTCATGTATTATGGCCGTGCGGGCACGGGTCATCATTTCATCCGCAGTTTTTTTCGCGTCGGATTCGATCTGTTTGGCTACTTCACGAGCGGTTTGTCGTGCGGCTTCAAGCAGCTCCGCACGTTCAACCTCAACACCTGCCATTATGTCTTCGTATTCGAGTTTAAGCTCGGCCGCCTTTTCCGTATCCGCCTTCACGCGGTCAAACTGCGCTGTTATCTCGTCCGTCCGCCGCTGCATAAAATTCTTAACAGGTTTATACAGTAACAGTGTCAAGATAATGGCCAAAACGATAAGGCTGAAAATTGCGGCGATCGAAGACATAACCGTCTGAGTATCAAGCCCAAACACCCTGCCTTCAGAAAGCTCGCCCGATAAGATAAACAAAAAATCAGCTCTCAATATAATCATCCCTTTGCAAAAACTAGCTTCTAATGTCTAATCCGTACTCTCCGCTTATTTATACTCCGGTAATTAAGCTGATCAAGTTATTAACCAACGGGTTAGCGAACAACAACAAGATCGCGACAACCAAACCGTAAATACCGCCTGTTTCGGCAAGCCCTAAGCCCAATATCATCGTGTTGGTGATAGAGCCGCGCGCTTCCGGCTGGCGCGCTATCGCGTCTATTGCCTGCGCGGCTATGCGCCCCTGGCCGAACGCCGTAGACGCCGCCACAAATACCGCTATAGCGGCGGCGATAACGCTGAAAACCATGACGCGACCTAAGGTGTCAACCAGTTGGACGGCGTACTCGTCTAAAAGGTATGGGTTGATTTGTGCAAATTCTGGCATGTTAAATTCCTCCGATTTATATTATAAAGGGTTGTCCGCCCTTTTTATGCAGTTTCGTCGTTGCTGGCGAAAACGCCTATAAGTACAAGGCTTATGGTACAGAAGATAAATGTTTGTAACGCGCCGGCAAACAAGTCAAAGTAGGCATGGATGATAAGCGGCGGCCCAAACATAAGGAACCACGGAATCATCGAGTATATAAGCGACGTAAGGATAAGCCCAGAGAAAATATTTCCGTATAGGCGGAAGCTGAGGCTTATGGGGCGCGAAACCTCGCCGATTAGGTTTATTGGTAGGAAGAGAAACACTGGGCGCAGCAAGCTGCGGAAATGTTCCCTCGCATTAGTTTTGATGGCGCAGAAGTGGATTAGAACCAGCGTCACGACTGCGATGGAGATATTGATGCTCCAATCCGCCGTGGGGGGCCGCATGAAGAACAGGCCGCTGATGTTCGAAATAAGTATGAATGCAAACACAGTAAAGAACCAGTATGCGAGAAATGCCAGCCTATCCCCAACAAAGGATCGAACGTATTTTTCAAAGATCGTAATTATAGATTCCAAAAGTGCCTGGAAGCCTGTTGGAATTTGTTTGAACCTTTTTAATTTTATCCGGACGAAAATGGCGATGAGGATCAACGCCCCAGATATTATCCAGAGGTTTCGCAGCGATTCGGTAATGTACATCTGGAAATTACCGATCTCGATTGACCATAGATTGCGGATTGTAAGATCCATTATCTTGAACCCCCCGCCGCTTTTTTAGAAGAATAGAGCGCAACCGGATAAACAAGCACGCCAAACACCACGCCGATAATATCGACAAACCCCGTCCTTACGGATAAAAACCCAGCCGCAACCAGCACGCACGCCGTTACCAAAAAACGCGCGCCGCCGCTGAGGCGCAAACGCACCGCCGCCGCCTTTGATGCCTCCGCATCCCCCGCAGACGCCGCCGAGGCAAAGCGGTTAACCGCCGCCGCCAACATCAATATCTTGACGACACTGACCCCAGCACCTATAATCACACCAACTATAAAAGGCATCGCCCTCGCAAAGAAACTAATATTCGTGTCATCGGCGGTCAAGTTCTCAATAATACCAAACGACGGCACGCGTACAGGCTGTACACCAAACACATTGTATACCACGGAACCAGCGACAACTAGAAAAAGCGCAGTGATTATAGAAACCATAACCATGCGCTTAATCAAGGCATTGCTATTCATTTTATCTAAATTTTCATTTATCATCCTTTTTCACGTTTTTATGATCCTTTTTTGCTAAATCAAAAACCGATTTTAGCGCCGCGGCAATGCCAAAAAACGTAAAAAGCAATAACAGCCACGGTTCTGTACCCAAAAGATTATCCAGCCACTTGCCGGCAAAAACACCCAAAAGGACGCAAACAGTCATCGTTATACCAAATTGGCTCAGCATAACAAAGCCCTTCATAACCTCGCGTTTATGCACGCGGTCAATCTTATTTACGTCATATACGGGTCTGTCTTTTTCTTCATCTAAAGGCATACAGAGGTATTTTACAACACCATCATGCACTTGTCAAGTAAAATTTTACTCTATAACACGTACCGCGCTATGGTATGTACGCTGCCAATAATTATAAGACAAGTTCGTTATAACGACGCCGCGGCGGTTGCCGGACGCGGAGTGGATAAACTGCCCATCACCGATATATATACCCACGTGCGTAATGGTGTTCCTATTATTACCCGTCGCGAAGAACAACAAGTCGCCCCGCTGTATGTCCGCGCGGGCTACGGGCGTGCCGTTTCTGGCCTGGTCCCTCGATACGCGGTTAAGGTTGATACCTACAGAACGGAAAACGGTGAGCGTAAAGCCCGAACAGTCAAACCCCGTGGCGGCGGACGTGCCGCCCCAAGTATAGCGCACGCCTATATATAACTTCGCATTGGCTATCAGCTGGTCTATAAGGTTAAAAGACTGCGTCTCCAACGCGCCGTTCACGTGGAGTTCCGTAAACCTTGTGTTTACGTAACCTTCCTCCCCAAGGTACCTTACGCGGTGCCACTCCCTACCCATGCTTATAATCTCAAGGCGGTTGCCGTTTGGTATACTTACCAAGACCTGGCTGTTCGTATTCGGCCGCGTACGCATGTTGAGGCCGTTAAGTGAGCCGACGACAAGCAAATACCTGTCCAGCGACGGCATCGTATCAATAGAGCCTCTGCGGGCTGAGAAATAAAACGGTATCGGTCCGTATTCCTGTAGATGGCCAAGTAATGTGCCGATAATGTTCGAACCGTGAATATATGCCGAATTTGCGCCAATGCTTACGGCGAAGTAGTCGCCGAAAAAGCCGATAACATCAACGACCGTGCCTAGGTGCAAAGTCATCATGACATCGGAAAGCGGCGTCGGTTCATACAATATAAGCGTGTCGTTAGAAGTTATCAAACCGGACACCTGCAAAACAGCGAGGGAGGAGAGCCTGGCGTACATGCGTACGCCGTCACGGTTGAACGCAACCCAGCCGCCTTCGTAAAACAGTATATCGACAACCTCACCCTCATCCAATACGACGAGTGCGGGCGAGTTTTCGTCTGCGGCTTCATGCGCCGATACGTTCTCCTCCGTAACGACGGCAACGGCTATAGATAAGGCAGAACCTTTAACAGCAAAACCAACCACCGCCAAAACGGCTAAAACAATGGATAACCCAACAACTATCTTTATGCAACTTCTATACATATGTAAACCCGTCCTCAATTATTACGAATATGTTACGACGATTATACAGTTTTGCAATATAAATGTCAAGAAAAATTTTATTTAATTTAGATAACGTTGTTTGTTATTGCCAAGCCATAATTTTTGTGGTAATATAGTGTGGTTATAAAATTATTAAAGAGGTGTTAAAATGACATTACTTGAATGGATTTTAGTTGGCGTCGGTGCCGTTGCCCTTATTTTCGGCGTATTGTTCCTCCTCAACCGATGGGCGGCGAAAAAGCAAGTCGGCAGCCAGCAGCTTATCGAGCAGACAAAGCAGCGTGCCGATATCTACGTTATCGACAAGAAGCGCGACAAGGCTGAAAACGTCGCCCTTCCCAAAGCCGTCCAGGCGCAGATGCCGAAAATGGCTAAAATAATGAAACTCTGCTTCGTTAAGGCAAAGGTCGGCCCGCAAATCGTTACGCTTATGTGCGATAAGAATGTCTATAACCACGTTGAGCTGAAGAAAACATATAAAGTTGAGCTTGCCGGAATGTACATCGTTTCCGTTAAGGGTATGAAGAGCGTTGCCGAACAGAAGGCTGCAGGCAGACAGCGCAAGCTAAAGGCGAAAGAGGCCGCGAAGGAAAACAATAAGGCTATATGATTAAACCCGGACACGTTAAATCCTACCATATAATAACCTTTGGTTGCCAAATGAACGCGCACGACAGCGAAAAGCTGGCCGGAATACTGCAGGCCAAAGGTTACGAGGCGACGGATGACGCGGATACAGCCGGCCTTGTCGTGTTCAACACCTGCTGCATCCGCGAGAATGCGGAAAACCGTGCCCTCGGCCACCTTGGTTACTTAAAACATATTAAAGCGCACCGCCCCGGACTTGTAGTCGCTGTCGGCGGCTGTATGCCGCAGATGGAGGAAGGCCACGCCCGCCTTAAGAAGTCCGGCGTCGTGGATATATTCTTTGGAACGCATAATCTTCACACCTTCGGTGAACTGTTGGATGAATCGCTTACTACCGGTAAGGTTGATAAGATTTTGGCTGAGTATGACAACTCGCCCGAAACGGAAGTGCCGACTGTACGGGAATTTGCGTGGAAAAGCGGCGTAAACATCATGTATGGATGTAACAACTTCTGCTCTTATTGCGTCGTACCGTACGTGCGCGGCCGTGAGCGCAGCCGAAAGCCTGCGGATATTATACGCGAAGTGCAGAATCTTGCGGTGGACGGCGTCACGGAGATTATGCTGCTTGGCCAAAACGTCAATTCTTACCTAGGCACGGACGACGGCTGTGATTCTGTTGATTTTCCAGCACTTCTTTCATATATCGCAAGGCTTAAGCCTGGTTTGGAACGCATACGCTTCATGACTAGCCATCCAAAGGATCTGTCGCCAGAATTGATAAAGGCAATCGCGGAGCATAAAAATATATGCAAACATATACACCTGCCCGTACAGTCCGGTTCGGACAGGGTTTTATCCAATATGAACCGCTCCTACACACGAGCGGATTATTTAAGCTTAATCGGCGACCTACGCCGTTCGATACAAGATATCGCGATAACCACAGACATTATCGTAGGCTTCCCCGGCGAAACGGACGAGGACTTCGCGGAAACGCTTAATCTATGTAAGGAAGCGCGCTTCAGCGGCGCGTTCACTTTTATTTACTCAAAACGCAGCGGCACAAAAGCGGCAGAGATGCCGGGCGAAGTACCAGGCGAAGTAGCCAACGCGCGCTTCAAAGTGCTTACGGATCTCATACACCCAATGTTTCTGGATTACGCTAAAACGTTTAAAGGCAAAGTTGTTGGCGCACTTGCGGAAAAACTCGAAAACGGCATATACACCGGACGGACGGAAAGCAACCACCCAATCCATTTCCCGGCGAAACAAGACGGCGGCGGTTTGCTTGGTAAAATAGTTGCCGTAACAGTAACGCAGGCAAAAACCTTTTATCTTACGGGAGAGCTTGTGGAGGAAATAACGGATGGAAATTAAAATCGGCAATGCCGTTCTGAACGAAATCCCAGCGTGGCTATCAAACCATAACTTTAAATACATATGTGTCGTCCAGGATATAAACACAAAAATAGCCGCCGGTGACCGCGTTTGTTCTTTGCTTGCATCGCACGGCATAAAATATTCTGTATTTTTATTTGAGGAAGCATCCCTCCATGCGGACGAGTTTGCGGCCGACCGTCTTATGAAGTCCGTCTGCAATGACGCCTTTGACTTGATTTTAGGTATAGGCAGCGGCACGATTACTGACATATGCAAATATGTCGGATACAAGGCTAATTTATCCGTGGCCGTTGCCGCAACCGCGCCGTCTATGGACGGGTACGCATCCAAGGGCGCGGCGATAACTATCGGAGGCATGAAGGTAACGCCGCAAACCATTACGCCAGACGCCGTGTTTTGCGATACGGACGTACTTGCCGCCGCACCTATGGAATTGATCGCGGCCGGTTTTGGCGATATGCTTGGCAAGCACACCGCTCTTGCGGATTGGCGTTTGGCGAATTTACTTGTGGATGAGCATATGCCCGCTGATTTGTACGGACAAATGGAAGACGCACTGAATCTATGTGTCGATAGTGTGGACGGCTTGGAAAAACGCGATAAGCAAGCCATCGAAAGCCTTACGCGCGGCCTTGTCCTATCCGGTAGGGTGATGGCGGCGTACGGCGACTCGCGCCCCGCGTCGGGTACGGAACACCACCTTTCCCATTATTGGGATATGCGCCTGCTGGCAGAAGGTTTTAATACGCCTTCGCACGGCCATGCCGTCGGTGTTGCGCTTATTGAAGCGTTGAGGTTATACAAGAACCTTCCAAGTTCGCCGGCCCAACCCAAGCCAGTCAACCGCAGATATATCGAAAAACTCATAATGGATAAATACGGCGCAAACGCTGACGCGGTTTTATCCACGCAAAACCCCAACTTACCGTTTGAACTTATCTTAAGTAAATGGAGCAGAATAAAGGATATCGCAAACAGCTTGCCTAAACCGGATGATGCGGCCGCACTTCTTCGTAAACTCGGCGGTGCTACACGCCCGGCGGATGTCGGTATAAGCGACGAGCTTGTGAAGGAAAGTATTGTTCTTGCGAGAGAGAGAAAGAAAACGTATACAGTGCTGCAGCTTTATGGTGACTTGGGATTGGGATTAGGATTAGAATTTATATAATTAACTTGGAGTGATAGAATGTATAAACGCATTATCCTTAAACTTAGCGGCGAGGCACTTGCCGGCGAAAGTAACAACAGCTTCGGTTTCTGCGACTTTACCATAGAAAAGATCGTTGGCGATATCGTTAGTATAGCCAATCTTGGCGTAGAAGTTGCACTCGTCGTTGGAGGCGGCAACTATTGGCGCGGCCGCAGCGGCGCGGAGTGGCTGGATCGGGCAAAGTCAGACCAGATCGGCATGGTTGCGACGGTTATGAACGCGTTATATTTGGCAGAAAATTTTAGAAAACAGGGCAAGCACGCCGTGATTATGACGCCTATCATCATAGGTACAGTTACGGAGCAATTTTCAAAAGACCGGGCATTGGAACACCTGAAACAAGGTACCATACTAATTTTTGCAGGCGGTACGGGGCATCCGTTTTTCTCCACGGACACAATTACCGCCATCCGCGGGCTGGAGCTTTCGGCGGACGCACTCCTTTTCGCCAAAAACGTCGATGGCGTTTACGACAAGGATCCAAACAAAAACTCGGGTGCGCAAAAATACACGCACGTCACATACAGCCATATTTTGGCCAACGACCTACGCGTGATAGATTTGGCGGCGATGGGGCTTTGCATGGAAGTTGGCATAACCAGCGTCGTGTTCGGACTTAACGAGCCCGGCGGGCTTTCCAAGGCCGTCAGCGGGGATGATGAAAAGATTTATAGCATAGGCACAAAAGTTACGAATTAGGTTCGGCGTTTATATAGCATGATACGTTGTTCCTCGTATTGTCCCGCGCTTCAGCCGGCCTATTTGTAACGACTACGAAGTAAACGCTTGACCCCGCTATAACAAGCGCGGCTACAACCAGAAGTATGGATACGAATATATTCCGTTGCTTTTTCATTAAGCTTATCCCCCTTTATAAACGATGCAATCCGCATAGATTATAACATAACCCAATTAAATGTAAACACTTTTCGTATATGGCTGATGTAACCAATATAAAAGGCGTTGGTGCCGCACGCGCAGAAGTACTTAAACGGCTTGGCATTGAGACGGTTAAGGATCTGATTAACCACCTGCCGCGCAAATACCATGACAGAAGCATAATAACCCCGGTTTGCGACGTTGAGCCGGGGTATTTTTCGATTAAAGCGGAAATCGTGGACAAGCCGCAGGTTGCAATCAAACACAAACTAACCGTTGTAACCGTAACCGCGCGGGACGATACTGGACTTATGACGCTTCAATGGTTTAACCGCGATTATTTAAAGACTGCGCTAAAACCAGGGAAATATACCTTCAGCGGCGAGGTTACACGGTTTAACGGCAAGTTGGTAATGGAGTCTCCGGAATATGAAGCCATTACAGGGCGTGAGCTGCTTGGCGCAGCGCGTATTGTACCGATATACCCGCTGACTGAGGGTTTGTCACAGAAAATCATGCGTAAACTTCTTAAAGATGCGTTGGATGCATTTATCGATACCGATTCCTGCAGCTACGAGATTTTGCCCGACGATGTGCGTAGGCGGCACGGCCTTTTGCCCCGACGGGACGCACTACTCAACATACATTTTCCTGTATCCAACGAAATGTTTGAAAAGGCGCGGCGGACGCTCGTGTTCACCGAACTTTTCAGCTTGCAATATCAGCTGCTTAACATCCGCGGGGTTATCAAGAAAATGCCGGGGATTAAATTTCAAGCCACAGATCACACAGATTACACGGATTTTTATGATACTTTACCGTTTAAGTTCACATCAGCCCAAGCGCGGGTTTTAAATGAACTTAATACCGACTTTTCTTCCGGATTCGCGGCCAATCGCCTTATACAGGGTGACGTCGGTTCCGGGAAAACAGCAGTTGCGATGGCCGCCATGTACGTTGCGGCCAAAAACGGCTATCAGTCTGCCATGATGGCACCTACCGAAACATTGGCTCGCCAACATTATAAAGGCACCAACAAGGTTTTGGGTAGACTTGGCATTACTATTGCCCTGCTTTGCGGTTCCATGAGCGCAAAGGAAAAGGCTTCGGTGAAGGAACGCCTCGCCTTAGGCGAAGTCGACATTTTAATAGGCACGCACGCGCTGATCGTTGATAACGTGCGTTTTAATAGGCTCGGATTGGTAATAACAGACGAGCAGCACCGCTTTGGCGTACGCCAGCGTGGGTTATTAACTGACAAAGGAGGCGAGGCTGGGTTATTTATGCCGCACTGCTTAGTGATGACGGCTACACCCATCCCACGTACGCTGGCATTGATTTTATACGGCGACATGGACATCTCTATTATAGACGAGCTGCCACCGGGGCGGAAAAGTATACGAACGGACGCCGTAAACTCCAGTTACCGCCCTCGTATCTTTGCTTTTATAAAAAAACAAGCGGAGGAAAGTCGCCGCGTTTTTATAGTATGCCCGATGATAGAAGACAACGACGCGGGAATGAAGGCTGTTAAGTCATACGCGGAAGAAGCTCGTTCTGCTCTTGGGTTAGGCGTTGCGGTTATGCACGGAAAATTGACGCAAAAGGAAAAGGATGCCGTTATGGAATCATTTATAAACGGCGACTTGCCAGTAATGATAGCCACAACCGTCATTGAAGTCGGCATCGACGTACCCGCCGCGACGGTAATGCTTGTGGAGAACGCCGAACGGTTTGGCCTTGCACAGCTTCACCAACTGCGCGGGCGTGTTGGGCGCGGGGACGCCCAGTCATACTGTATCCTTATATCGGATTCGAAAAGCGACGTAACAAAAAAGCGCATGTCGGCGATGACAGCGACTGGTGACGGGTTTGCACTGAGCGACCTTGACCTGGAAATACGCGGCCCTGGCGAATTTTTTGGTGCGCGGCAGCACGGCTTACCCGAATTAAGGATTGCCAACTTATATAAGGATAGGGATATTTTGGCAGAAGCTCAAAAAGAGGCGCAAAGGATAATTGAAAGCGGGGAAATAGAAATAAACCAAGAAAATTTAAAGATACAGGTTATTATTTAAAACAGTATAACGAAAGTATGCGTACTGTTTGATCAATGCGCGGAAACACAATCAGGGGCTTTTCACCAACAAAGCCTTGCAAAAAACCGACATACAGTTTATACTATAAACAATCACATATAAAAGGAGACCTCTATGCCAGACCGCAACCTTAGCCTTTTAACAGACCTATATGAACTTACAATGATGCAGGGGTATTTTAACAATGCCGCCTATACAAACACCGGCGACCGAGTGTGCGTGTTTGATATGTTCTTCCGTGAAAACCCCCATGGCAATGGTTACAGCATCTTTGCTGGGCTTGAACAGCTTATAGAATACGTTACAAACCTGCGCTTCGGCGAAGAGGAACTTGCATATTTAGACAGCCTCG
Source organism: Defluviitaleaceae bacterium (assembly GCA_009785555.1). GTDB lineage: Bacteria > Bacillota > Clostridia > Lachnospirales > WRAX01 > WQWB01. The sequence continues at coordinate 10,213 of WQWB01000042.1, forward strand.
GCCTGTTTACCGAAGACTTTTTAAAGTACCTTAAAACATTTAGGTTTACGGGCGATATAATGTCCATGCGGGAAGGGTCTGTCATGTTCCCGTATGAACCGATCGTACGAGTAACCGCGCCGCTTATGGAAGCGCAGGTGATTGAGTCTGCACTCCTAAACATTATAAACCACCAAAGTCTAATAGCCACAAAGGCCGCGCGTGTTTGCGCTGCGGCGGAGGGGCAACCAGTTATGGAATTTGGCCTGCGCCGCGCCCTCGGTCCCGATTCTGCTACACTTGGCGCGCGTGCGGCGGTTATCGGCGGCTGCATCGGTACGTCCAACGTACTCACGGGTAAGATGTTTGACGTGCCCGTCAAAGGCACCCACGCGCATTCTTGGATAATGAGCTTTCCCGATGAACTGACGGCCTTCCGCGCCTACGCAGAATCCTTCCCCAAAGATATTATACTGCTTGTTGACACCTACGATACGCTCAAATCCGGCGTACCAAACGCAATTACTGTTTTTAATGAAATGCTCGACTCTGGAAATCCTCCTAACACGATGGGAATACGGCTTGATAGCGGCGATTTGGCGTTTTTGTCAAAATCCGCGCGAAAGATGCTTGATGACGCGGGTTTGCAAAAGGTTGCTATCGCCGCATCCAACGATTTAGATGAGAACTTGATACAATCACTTAAAATACAGGGTGCGGAAATAACGGTATGGGGCGTCGGTACGCACCTTATCACGTCACGCGGGCAGTCGTCCTTCGGTGGCGTGTACAAATTAGCGGCGGAGAGCAGGGGCGGGGGGTTCGTTCCAAAGATAAAGGTTTCGGACAACCCCGCGAAAATAACAACGCCGGGCGTAAAAAAGCTATATAGGATTATTGACAAAGAGACTAATAAGATCAAGGCAGATTATATCACACTTGACCATGAAATGCCTGACATGTCAAATGACTTGGAGATTTTTGACCCACAAAACACATGGAAGCGCATGACCCTTGAAGCCGGACGGTACGACGCCGTACCGATGCTTGTCCCTGTAGTGCAGAGCGGCAAATGTGTATACGCTTCGCCGCCTGTTATGCAAATGCGCGCGTTTTGCGCGGAGCAGAAAACAATGTTGTGGGACGAATATACGAGACTTACTAACCCAGCAAAAATGCCCGTGGACTTATCCGACGAATTGTATGCCTTAAAGCAGAAAATGCTTCACGATGCGAGGAATGTATAGTGGAACGTGCGGAAATCGGCAAGCTCTATGTAGTTGCTACACCCATTGGCAATTTAAGGGATGTCTCTACGCGCATGTTACAGGTATTATCCGAAGTTGACTTTGTATTATGCGAGGATACGCGCGTTACCGGCGGTTTACTGCACCGCTTTGAAATTAAGGCACCGATGTTCGCTCACCATAAGTTCAATGAAAGAGGCGCGGTGGACGACATCGTCACCAAAATGCTCAACGGCTCAACCTACGCCCTTGTTTCCGATGCGGGTACACCCGGCATTTGCGACCCAGGTGCAATGCTTGTTGCCGCGGCATCGTACGCAGGTGTGGATATTATATGCGTTCCGGGCGTGTCCGCCGTGGCGGCGGCGTTATCCGTCTCCGGGTTTGACGCGTCTGAATACGCGTTTTACGGTTTTCTCCCTAAGGGTAACCAGATGAAGAAACGGTTGGAAGCTGTCGCAAAGAGCGGGGTTTCGCTGTCCGTCTTCTTTGAGTCACCGCACAGGGTGCTGGATACATTAACCGCTTTAACGGATATAATGCCTGCGGCACAGGTTGCCTTATGCAATGATTTGACTAAAAAATATGAAAAAATATATCGCGGAACGCCTTGCCAGGTGCTTGACGAACTTAAAATTAACGCCAAGGCCAATAAAGGCGAATATGTTTTGGTTGTTTATTCACCCACGGAACTTCGTTCTGCTTCGCAATTTTATTGCACAAGTGAAACGGATTTAAAAGGAGAAATATCAACCGAAGCGTTACTAGTTGATATTTGCGTTAAAAACGGCGTTTCCTTAAAAGAAGCCGTTGCCGAACTGCATGGCCGCAGCACAGGGCTTGCAAAGAGGGAGATCTACTCGGCAGGTGAACAGTTAAAAAGAATGGAGTTGTTTTAATGGGTTACCAAGGTTGCATAATTGCCGAGAGCCTGCGCGACACTAGTGTGCTAGCGTATATGGAAATTACCGAAACCAACGTTTACCCCGTGACGGAGCGGAACGAAACACCATGGTTGGATCAATGGACGATGTATACCGTATCCGTCGCGGCGAAGCACGCCGATTCTGTGGCCGAACGCGTCGCGGCAGCCCTTGAAACCGAGCATACGGGCAGCTGGTATGCGGATTTTAAGAACGACACACACCATTATGTCATCTTCTCCGAACGCGTATTTAAATTAGATCGAACGAATAAGGCCGACCGGGATAAGATGAACGATTACGCCAGCAGTTTGGGTCTGCCCGAACACCAAATGCTTCGATACAGCGGTACATAGAATGAAAAAATCAACGAGAACGAAACAAGCCTTTCCTTTTATCAGGGACGTACTGCTGGTATTCCTTGCGGCGTCAAAGATACTCAGCTGGATACATAATATTGGCGAAATGGTGGTTACCGGCTCCGATAATGATATTGGATTGGGTTGGATGGTTTTGGGGCGCGTTCTAAACCTGGACTTACCAAATCTGGTGGTGGCGATAATCTTTGTCTATATGTACCGCAGAAAGGGCAGCGCCGTTGCCAGATTCTCCATTCTTTATATTTCCGCTCTAGGTTTTACCTTCCTGTATAACTGGTTTTGGGTAATGCTCGCCGGAGCGGAGGCCACCGCCGGAATGTACATAGCGATGCTTATCGGGTTCAGCATAAACTTCGCAATAATAACTACATTTTTGCTTATTAAGGATTAT
>WQWB01000043.1 GCA_009785555.1 Defluviitaleaceae bacterium
AAGTTCCGGCATGCGAACTTCTTCAATAAATACATGAGCGCGCTGTTCTTTGTTCACTTTAAGAAGTTTTTGGATATCTTCTGTAATTTCGCCGATAGCTTGGCCGCTACGGCCGATTACTACGCCTGGCCGGGCTGTATGGATGGTTACGTTGCATTTTGTATTCGTGCGGTGTATAGTGATTTTTGAGATGCCCGCGGCAAAGAGTTTGGTTTTAACAAATTTGCGGATGCGGTCGTCCTCTACAAGGAAGTCGCCGAAGTTTCTATCAGCGTACCAAACCGAATCCCAGCCTTTATTTACACCAACGCGTATCCCATGAGGATTAACTTTTTGTCCCATTAAGACCTCCGTTTGGCCTTTTTGTTGGCCTTTTCGTTAAGCACAATAGAGATGTGGCTGATTTTAACTTCTATTCTGTTGGCAGAGCCGCGAGCTTTGGGGCGTAAACGCCAGCGGGAGTAATATGCGTTGCCTTTGTTTGCGACGCCTTCCTCTACGAAGAGATCCTCCACATTTAAGCCCATATTGTTCTCTGCATTGGCGATTGCCGAATCCAGAAGTTTTTTGATTAAGCTGGCAGCGTATCTTGGGTTGTAGGAAAGGAGGGCTTGCGCTTCAGTAACGTCTTTGCCGATAATTTCCTGCAAAACAACCCTTGCTTTTATATCGGAACAGCGGACATGACGTAAATGCGCGTGAGGCCGTGTCTCCCTGTTGTTTTTGTTGCGTTCTTGTTTAATTTGGGTTCTATGCCCTTTAGACATTTCGGGCCTCCTTTATCTAACTTTTGACCTTTTTTCAGCGTCTTTGCCGTGGCCGCGGTAGGCGCGCGTCATAGCGAACTCGCCTAACTTATGCCCTACCATATCTTCCGTAATGTATACAGGTACGTGTTTGCGCCCGTCATGCACGGCGATCGTGTGGCCGATAAACTCTGGGAAGATAGTGGAACGGCGTGACCAGGTCTTGATAACTTCTTTTGTGTTTTTGGCGTTTTGCGCCTCAACCTTCTTTAACAGATGTTCGTCTGCGAAGGGACCTTTTTTAAGACTTCTGCTCATTTAATTATTCCCTCCTATTTTTTGTCTCTGCCGCGGATAATCATCTTAGAGCCGGGCTTGTTTTTCTTACGTGTCTTATAGCCGAGTGCAGGCTTACCCCAGGGAGTAACAGGACCGGGACGGCCGATACCCGCCTTACCCTCGCCGCCGCCGTGGGGGTGGTCGCACGGGTTCATTACGGAACCGCGTACTGTCGGGCGCTTACCCATGTTGCGTACACGCCCGGCTTTACCGTAGTTGATAAGGTCATGCTCTATATTGCCGACCTGCCCAAGTGTTGCCTTACACCCAATAGGTACCATGCGCATTTCGCTGGATGGAAGGCGGAGCGTTGCATATTTGCCTTCTTTAGCCATAAGCTGTGCAACGTTGCCTGCAGAGCGGACAAGTTTGCCGCCGCCGCCTGGCTTCATTTCAATGTTATGGATTTGAGAACCGATGGGGATCTCCGCAAGAGGCAAGGAGTTGCCGACTTTGATTTCAGCACCCTCACCGCTTTGAACCATTTCTCCGACTTTTAAGCCGTTGGGGCTAAGGATGTAACGTTTTTCCCCGTCAAGATAATGGAGAAGGGCGATGTTTGCGGAGCGGTTCGGATCATATTCAATGGCGGCGACTTTTGCGGGTATGCCGTCTTTGTTGCGCTTAAAGTCGATGATGCGGTACTTTTTCTTCGCGCCGCCGCCGTTGTGGCGAACGGTAATTTTACCTTGGTTGTTTCTGCCGGCGTGGGACTTAATGTGAACAACCAGTGACCTTTCCGGTGTAGATTTTGTAATCTCGGCAAAGTCTGACGATGTCATTTGCCTCCTGGAAGGCGTATATGGATTAAATCTTTTAATAGCCAAGAGTTATTTCTCCTTTCATACGAGCGAACACAGTTCGCCCCTACTACATACCCTGGAATATTTCAATTTCTCTGCTTTCAGCCGTTAGTTTGATGATAGCCTTTTTACGGTCCGACGTGCGGCCGTACGTGGATGTACGGGTGCGGCGTTTTTTGCCTTTAACGATCATCGTATTTACCCGTTCAACCTTCGTGCCTTCAAACATTTTCTCTACAGCTTCGCGGATTTGGTTTTTTGTGGAATTTATGTGTACGTAGAAAACGTACTTCTTATCTGACATATCAGCCATGCTTTTTTCCGTAACAACAGGCTTTTGGATAATGTCATAATATTTAAGGTCCGGCATTAGGCGTACACCTCCGAAATCTTGTCCGCACAGTCCTTCGTAACGATGAACTTTTCGTATTTTATGATGTCATAAACATTGATCGTGTTGACCGCCGCCGCCTTAACGCCCACGATGTTGCGGATGCTTAGCAACGTGTTCGTATCGCATTCCGGCACAACGAGTAAAGCTTTTTCGGCGTTTAGGTTGCCAAGTACCCTAACCATATCCTGGGTTTTAGGGGCGTTAAATGCAAGCTCGTCCAAAACTATAATATTATTATCAGCAACTTTGCTGGATAAAGCGGATTTAAGTGCAATACGCTTTTCCTTCTTATTCATTCTCACGGAGAAATCTCTGGGTTTTGGCGCAAACACTACGCCGCCGCCAACCCATTGGGGTGACCGTGTCGAACCCTGGCGTGAGCGGCCAGTACCCTTTTGTGGGCGTGGCTTGCGTCCGCCTCCGCGTACTTCCGCGCGTGTTTTTGTGGATTTCGTACCTTGACGCTGATTAGCGAGGTACGCCACTACGGCAGAGTGCACAACGGGCTCATTTATTTCATGTGCGAAAACATTATCATCAAGCTCGTACTTGCCGACGACTTTGCCTTCTCTGTTATACATATCAACTGTAGGCATAACGAGCCTCCTTTACATTTTAACTGTATTTTTAATGAAGAGAACCGAACCTTTTGGCCCTGGCACCGCGCCTTTGATAAGAAGTATGTTGCGTTCCGCATCAACTTTTGCTACTTCAAGGTTTTGCACCGTTATTTTCTTCGCGCCCATGTGGCCGGGCAATTTTTTGCCTTTAGGAACTTTACCTGGGGTTGTTGCCGCGCCCATAGAGCCTACGCCGCGGTGATATTTAGACCCGTGCGACATTGGCCCTTTGTGTTGGCCGTGACGCTTAATAGAGCCCTGGAAACCTTTACCCTTCGACGTACCGCTAACGTCAACTTTGTCGCCAACGGCGAATGTGTCGGCCTTAATCAAAGTACCCACATTAAGTTCGGAAATATCTTCCAATTTGAACTCTTTTAAAACTTTCTTGATTTCAAGCCCGGCTTTTTTAAACTGCCCCGTATCGGGCTTGTTTGTCTGCTTTGGCTTCGCGTCCGCGAACCCGACTACAGCGGCCTCGTAACCATCGTTTTCGACCGTCTTCTTGCGGACGACAACGCATGGCCCGGCTTCAAGAACCGTCACAGGTATCATAAGACCTGTGTCCGTGAAGATTTGCGTCATACCAATCTTCTTGGCGAGTATAGCCTTTTTCATCTGTCACCTCGTTAAGTCTACATTAATTTTAATGTGATGTCTACGCCTTCGGGTAAATCTAAGCGCTGAAGCGCGTCTACCGTTTTGGAGTTGGGGGAGAGAATGTCGATCAAACGCTTGTGTGTGCGGCGTTCAAACTGTTCCCTGCTGTCTTTGTTTACGTGGGGAGAACGAAGGATCGTGATGATCTCCTTCTTTGTGGGAAGCGGCACAGGCCCGCTTATCTCCGCTCCGCTGCGCTTGGCAGTCTCGATGATCTGCTTAACGCTAGCGTCAATGGTCAAGTGGTCATACGCTTTGAGGTTGATGCGTATCTTGTTTTGAGCCATGTCTTTATTCCTTCCTGCTTATATTGCTCGCAACATTTCCCACACTTATCCGGGTGTGTCGCAAGCATTTTCGTTGCAACTTATTGTTCGTATTACTGAGAGAAACCGCAACTTTGCAAGTATAACCTATATTTTATCCGTTGTCAATACCTTGATAAAACTTTTTTCATAATTTTGAAAAATTTGTTTTATTGACTAAAATTCTGAGTTTTGCAGAAACTAAAATATCATAACTGTAGTGGAGGGTACTCATGAAAAAAATATTGCAAGCTACCATTTTTTGTGTTATACTTGTTTCTTTGGTAGGTATACAGCAGGTTTCCGCTGCTATGCCTGTTTATAAAAAAGTTATAATGATAGATGCGGGTCACGGCGACTGGGACCCGGGCAAGCAAAGCCGGGGAGTGGACGAAAAAGACATAAACTTGGCAATCAGTGAACAGCTTCAGATGCTGTTTGAGCTTGGCGGTGCGGTTGTGTTTACGACGCGGAGCGGCGACACGTCTCTTGCCAACCGTAAGCGAGGCGACCTTACCGCACGCGCGAACGAAGCTAATGAGTTAGGCGCGGATATTTTTATTAGTATCCACCAAAATTCGTTCCAATCCGAGGCTGTGTACGGCGCACAAGTCTTTTACCATAACACGGGTGACCAGAGCAAGGTGCTTGCGGAGTCGATACAGGCAAGGTTCAACACGTTTATAGGCCGCCGCGATGGTACGCCGCACACACGCCTTGCCAGGGCGGCGGACAGTTATTTTGTGCTTAAAAAGACAACGATGCCAGCCGTTATCGTGGAATGCGGGTTTATGAGTAATGCACAGGATTTAAAACTTCTTCAGGACGAAAACTTCCAAGCCCGTGTGGTTTGGGCGATTTACATGGGGGTTATGGATTATTTTGGGATGGACGATGCTGCCGAACCAGAAATTGGTGCAGGCATTAAATAAAATGGACATTGTAGAACCCACGGATGTGCAGTCTTCCGTTATTCCGCAGGTTTTGCAAGGGGTAGATGTTATTGCCCGCTCCCCGACCGGCACGGGTAAGACGCTGGCATACCTTTTACCTGCTATGCAAAACTTGGATGATTCCGCGGAGATGCAAAAGCGCGTACAGGTACTGGTTTTGACGCCGTCGTATGAGTTGGCGGCGCAGGTTGCAAGTGTTGCCAAAGGTCTTTGGGAAGCTGCTGAAACGCAGGGTGTGCCGCCTGTGTTGCTTGTCGGCGGCGCTAATATAAGCCGCCAAATAGAAGTATTAAAAACAAAGCCGCGTGTTGTGGTCGGTACTCCTGGCCGGGTTATGGAGCTTATTGAAATGAAGAAGTTGACGGGACATTTCATAAAAACCCTTGTGCTGGATGAATACGATAAACTTTTCGAAAAAAACAATGCCGGGCATATTGAGGCGATAGTAAAGGCGACGCCTAGGAGCCGCCAAACGCTTCTTTTTTCGGCGACATCCGCTAGCGTACCGATAGCGTTAAATAACGCCGTGCAAATTTACGTAGGCGCAAAAGTGCCGCAAACTATTAGGCATATGGCGGTGATATGCGAACGTCGGGATAAATTTAAGGCGGTGCGGAAATTTATAAACCGCGAAGAGGTGAGTAAAGCCATAATTTTTGTACGTGATGCCACGGCGGCTGTATACTATGCGGAAAAGCTTAACCATCACGGCATACCATGCTTTGCACTTGGCGCGGGTATTGGCAATGCGGAGCGAAAAACCGCACTGGAGCACCTTAGAAACGGCAAGATCCGCGTTATGGCTGCCACGGATGCGGCGGCACGTGGGCTCGATATATCAGGTTTACAAATCGTCTTTAACGCCGATCCGCCTTTTAATGCCGATGAATATCTGCATAGAGCGGGCCGCGTTGGGCGAATAAACAATTTTGGTGAAGTGATTACGTTTATATCCGGCAACGAAAGAGTAGGGTTTGAAAAGATCATGAAAAAATTGAATTTGGAGGCTGGGGTTTCATATGAGCGGTTTTAGACAGGCGGCGGCAAATATCCGCGCAAACGCCGATGCATTTAAGATTTTTGCGGGGTTGGATGGTTACGTAGACGAGATTATACATGTAGTGGAAAAACGCCATGGTACAAAGGTTGACGATTATACGCGCTACGAAAAGATCGCGGACTACGGCCAAAAAATCGTTGAAGCGGGCGGGCTTTCCGCCAATTTTGAGATGATGCCGATACAGGTAAAGCTGGGAGGTAACGGCCCTATTTTCGCGAACGCGATGCTTGGGCTTGGCGCTGCCGTTACATACTGCGGGAAGCTTGGTTATCCAGATATCCACCCCGTATTTAAGCCGATGGCGGATCATCCGCATTGCAACGTTATCTCGCGGTGGAACCCGGCGCACACCGACGCGCTGGAGTTTATGGACGGCAAGCTGATTATCGGTAAAATGCGCGTAGTGTACGAAATTACGTGGGAGAGCGTGCTGGCGGCAGTTGGCGGAATAGATCAACTGAGAAGGCATGTGCTTGAATCTGGCTTGATAGGTATGTTAAATTGGACAATGCTTCCGTTTATGGATGATATTCTTGAAGGAATTATAGAAAACGTCTTACCGCACATAGATAAAAACCACCGCCCATACTTTTTCTTTGACATCGCAGACCCAGGTAAACGGACTGATGACGATATCCGTAAGGTTTTGGGGATTATGGTGAGGCTTAACAAGCATTTTAAAGTCGTACTTGGCCTTAACGAGAAGGAAGCGCTTCGCGTGGCTTCCGTGCTGGGCGTGGACAAGCCGGAGAATCTTGCGTACGACCATTTGTGCAATGCAATGTATGGGAAATTAGATATTTATTGCCTTGTCGTGCATCCTGTGAAATCCGCTTTCGCACAAACGGCGGACGGTTACGCCCACGTGAAGGGCCCGTACTGCGAGAATCCCGTTCTCACTACCGGCGCGGGTGATAACTTTAACGCTGGGTTCTGCCTTGGTCTCCTTTGTGGCTTAAATTTGGAAGAGGCACTTATGGCGGGCGTAAGCAATTCCGGGTTTTACGTGCGCAACGGCAGGTCTGCGGAAATAGCGGAATTAACGGAATTTATGGATAGTTTGGAGAACTAGTATGTACAGAATTGGGTTTGATAGTGAGGCGTACATAAAAATCCAAACAAAACATATCCAGGAGAGGATAAAGCAGTTTGGCAACAAACTTTATTTGGAGTTTGGCGGCAAATTGCTTGACGATCATGCTGCCCGCGTTTTGCCGGGCTTTGAGGCAGACGTACGGCTTACGCTTTTAAAGTCATTGGCGGATATAGTGGAGATAGTACCTGTAATAAATGCCGAAAATATAGAGCAAAACCGCTTTCATAGCAGTATGAACGAGTCATATGGCGATAGCCTTCTTAACATGATAAACACATTCCGCAGGAACGGTTTATTGGTTAGCGGCGTCGTAATAACCCACTATGCGGAGCAGCCTCTTACAAAAGCTTATAAAACAAGGCTTGAAAAAATGGAGATGCCGGTGTACCTGCACCATTATATTGAGGATTACCCGGCTAACATTACGCATATTTTAAGCAAGGAAGGCTTTGGCAAAAACGATTATATAGAAACAACGCGCCCGCTGGTTATCGTTACGGGGCCAGGTGCCGCAAGCGGTAAGATGGCGGTCTGCCTCTCCCAGCTTTACCGTGAGAATGAAAGGGGCGTGGCGGCGGGGTATGCAAAATTTGAGTTGTTCCCTACTTGGAATTTGTCGATTAACCATCCGGTTAATTTGGCTTATGAAGCCGCGACCGTTGACCTGCGCGACGTAAACCTTATAGACCCGTTCCATTTGGATAAATACGGCGTTACTGCAGTTAATTATAACCGGGATGTAGAGTCGTTCTCAATTCTCAATACAATTTTTAAGGAAATTTGGGAGCAGTCGCCATATAATTCGCCTACAGATATGGGCGTAAATATGGCGGGGCACTGTATTGTTGATGATGAGGCGGTACGCTTCGCCGCTGGGCAGGAGATTATACGTAGATATTATACGACGCTTAGCTTAGATAGGGTTTACGGCGGATATAAAACCGATATTTCTAAGTTGGAACTCTTGATGCACAAGGCTGAAACAAATGCGGCGGAACGTATTATAGTAAATGCAGCGCTTGAAAAAGAAAAGGAAAGCGGCCAACCAAGCCTTGCGATACAATTGCCGGACGGGCGCATTATTACCGGTACGACTAAGGATTTACTAGGCGCGGCGTCGGCGGCAATGCTGAATACGCTGAAAACCCTTGCCGGGCTCAACGATAATATAAATTTACTTTCACCAATAATGATAGAACCAATACAAAACTTAAAACTTGGTTTTTTGGGCAATCGCAACCCGCGCCTTCACATAGATGAAGTACTTATCGCATTGTCTGTGTGCTCGCCCACGAACCCAACATCTAAACTTGTGCTTGACCAACTTCCCAAGCTGCGAAACAGTGAGGCGCACTCTACGGTGATGCTTTCTCAGGCGGATATGGCGAGTTTTAGGAAATTAGGCGTAAACTTGACTTGTGAGCCGCGAAATACTGTAGGGTAAAATGTTCGCCGGGTCAAACCGATAAGCCGGAACGATGAATTTAGGAGGCAACATGAACTTTAACCATCATCTTATAGACAAAAAATGGCAGAAATATTATGAAGATAATCCAGTAAACCAATACAGTGATGAAAAGCCAAGCCTGTATTATCTCGTCATGTTCCCGTACCCAAGCGGCAAAGGGCTGCACGTAGGCCATTGGCGGCCGTACGTCATTTGCGACGTGTTGACGAGGCGTAAGATCCTTGAGGGCAATTACGTTATGCAGCCATTCGGTTGGGATTCGTTCGGCCTGCCTGCGGAAAATTACGCCGTGCAAACGGGCGTCCACCCGGCTGACACGACGAGGGACAGCATCAAAATATTTAAAACACAGGTAAAAGATATCGGTGCGGCATATGATTGGGACAGGGAAATTTCAACAGCCGATCCGGAGTTTTACAAATGGACGCAATGGATATTTATCCAAATGTTCAAAAAAGGATTAGCATATGAAAAGGATATGCACCTCAATTGGTGTCCGGCTTGCAAAGTTGTTTTGGCTAACGAAGAGGCGATAGGCGGCGAATGTGAGCGCTGCGGCACGGTAACGACAAAGAAGCAATTGCGTCAATGGATGTTGCGTATTACGGATTACGCCGAAGAGTTGCTTCAGGGTCTTGAGGAAATGGACTGGCCCGTAAAGGTAAAGAAAATGCAGCAGGAATGGATTGGAAAATCCTTCGGTGCTGAGATAGGGTTTAAAGTTAAGGATACGGACAAAGTCGTTACCGTATTTACAACCCGTGCGGATACGTTATTTGGCGCGACTTTTATGGTGTTGTCGCCGGAGCATGATCTGGCGAAGGCTATTACGACGCCAGGGCAGCGCGAGGCTGTGGATAAATATTGTGAGGAAGCGTCTTCCAAGTCCTCAATTGACAGGATGGCAGCGAAGGATAAAACGGGTGTATTTACCGGCGCATACGCCGTAAACCCGGCAACCGGTAAGGATATACCGATATGGCTTGCGGATTACGTTTTGGCGGATTACGGTACAGGCGCAATTATGGCCGTACCGGGGCACGACGCGCGAGATTTTGATTTTGCGAAAAAATACTGTCTTGATATACGCCGCGTAATCGCGGAGAATGATAACGTTGACGTAAATGCGGCAATGCAAGAAGCGTATATAGGTGATGGGAGGATTGTTAATTCGGGCTTTATTAACAATATGAACGTAAAGGCCGCGCAGGACGCCGTTGCCGAGTTTTTGGAGGAAAACGGAGTGGGGCGCAAGACGGTTAATTACAAGCTCCGCGACTGGGTATTTTCGCGCCAAAGATATTGGGGTGAGCCGATTCCACTCGTCCATTGCGATACCTGCGGAGTTGTACCCGTGCCGGAAGAACAGCTGCCGGTTGAATTGCCTTATGTTGAATCGTACCAACCAACGGATACGGGTGAAAGCCCCCTTGCACGCATAGAGTCTTGGGTAAATACGCCGTGTCCTGCATGCGGTGCACCCGGCAAGCGTGAGACGAATACGATGCCTAACTGGGCCGGCTCGTCGTGGTATTATCTGCGCTATGCTGACCCGAAAAATCACAATGAGATTGTGAGCAGCGAGGCAATGCGGAAATGGAAATGCGATTTCTACCTTGGCGGCGTGGAGCATGCCGTCATCCATCTTCTGTATGTAAGGTTCTATACCAAGTTCTTATATGATATTGGAGTTTTGGATTACCAAGAGCCGTTCCCGCGCTTTTTCTGCAACGGCATGGTCAATCTTAACGGCAAGAAAATGTCTAAATCCAAGGGAAATTACGTTTCGCCCGATGATATTATCGAGAAATATGGGCGGGATACTCTGCGTTTATATATTCTCTTTATCGGCCCGCCTGAAGCTGACAGCGAGTGGGATGACAATGGCATAGACGGTGTATATCGCTTCATGACGCGCGCGTGGAGGCTGTTCAGCGAAACCGCAAAAAATGCGAAAAATACGAAAGAAACGAAAGAGCTTCTTTACGCACGCAACCGCCTTATCAAGGATGTGACAGACAGGTTAGATAGCTTTTCGCTAAATACCGTAGTATCCGCGTTTATGGAAGGTATAAACCGTCTTGCGGATATAGCGAAAACAGGTGGGGTCGACCAAAAGACGCTGGAAACCTTCGTAATTCTTTTTGCGCCGTTTGCACCGAACACAGCGTCCGAGATGTGGGAATTGCTTGGGAAAAATATGGATCTATACAGCCAACGCTGGCCGGAGTGCGATGAAAAAGCCCTTGTACTGGATGAAAAAACCATAGTTATCCAAATTAACGGCAAAGTGCGTGAGAACATAATTGTCACCTCCACCGCAAGTAAAGAAGAAATCGTGGAGGCCGCCACCGCCGCCGCAAAAGGCCGTTTTCCGGCCGACGTGCCGGCAAAAACGATTTATGTGCCGGGTAAATTGGTTAATTTTGTTTTTTAAGGTTGAGCAGACTTGTTTGAAAAGTGGGGTAAAATGGCTTATATCTTAGGTTTATTGGGTTGTGCATTGCTGGTTTTTTTAGACCAGTTTACAAAACATTTGGCTACGGTTAATTTCGCGTCGAATGCGGAGCGGCTTCATTCCGCTACATCGGAGTTTATCCCGGGCTTTTTGTCCTTTACGCACCACACTAACGATGGGGCGGCCTGGGGTATATTATCCGGCGCGCGGTGGTTTTTTGTTACGTTTACCGCGGTTGTGCTTGTTGGTGCGGTTTTTATTTACGTAAAATTGCCGCAACCACTGTCAAAGGGGAAGCTGGCCGTCGTTACACGGATTTGTATGGTCGTTTTTATAGCTGGTGCGCTTGGTAATATGGTAGATCGGGCGATAAATGGCGAAGTGGTTGATTTCTTGAAGTTTGAATTCATAAATTTCCCGATATTTAACCTTGCCGATGTATTCCTTGTTGCGTCGGTGATACCCCTTTCCGTAATTATCCTGTTTTTTTACAATACCCCCAAGGATAAAAAAATCAAAAATGCCGAAAATTAATATAGTTGTGGAAGAGAATACAGTGCGCGCGGATGTTTTTCTTGTGCAGGCTTTAAAAGGCCAGGGGTTTGACATATCCCGCGCGTATTTGAAAAGATTGCTGGATGAAAAGCTTGTTGCCATTGATGGAATTTCCGTGAAACCAAGTTACAAGCCAGTGTACGGCGAGGTTGTGATAGTTGACTTGCCAGAGCCGAAAGCGTCGGATATATTGCCGGAAGACATACCGCTTAACATAGTATACGAAGACGAAAATTTGCTCGTGATAAACAAGCCATGTGGTTTGGTCGTCCATCCTGCGCCCGGGCATTATACGGGTACGCTGGTTAATGCGCTTTTGTATTATCTTGGCAGCGCGGGTAATTTAAGTAATATAAACGGTGTTCTGCGCCCAGGTATAGTGCACAGGCTGGATAAGGATACTTCCGGCCTGCTTGTTGTTGCGAAGGATGATACCACCCATCGCCACCTTGCCGCGCAGCTTGCGGACAGAAGCATGAAACGTATTTACAGAGCTGTTGCTATGGGGCGGATAGAAGAGGAAATCACGGTCGCTGAGCCGATTGGACGCCATAAAAAAAACCGCTTAAAAATGGCGGTGGACAGGGACGGGCGTACAGCGGTGACGCACTTTACACCTATTCGAGTTTTTGAGAATAAGGTTTACGGCAGAATACCGCCGCACTATACGTATTTAGAAGCTGCGCTTAAAACAGGGCGTACGCATCAAATACGCGTACACCTTGCGCACATGCAACGTCCTGTACTTGGTGATGTTTTGTACGGGCCGCCTAATCAGCCGCACTTGCCTGGCATTGTTTACAGCGGGCAAGTTTTACACGCGGTGCGGATTGGCTTTATTCATCCGGTAAACGGGCAAAGTATGGTTTTTGAAACGGAGTTGCCGGATTATTTTTGCAAAATTATAGAAATTTTAAGTTAAATTTGCGATAAACAGTAATTCGATCATTTCAAAATTTGCAATATGGACTATATTTTTTTATGTGGCATATGTCAGGACACCGGAAGCTGTGTCAATATCATAATCTCCAACGCAACGATAGATACAGCCACTTAACCCTTCATAATAAAAATCTCAAGGCATCACTGAACATTTCTTGGAAAACAAGTACTCCGTCACTACGAATATGGAGCATTGGCCAGCGTACGCCTACTCGTTTATCATCCTAAATATAATGAAGTGCCAACTGCTTGTTTGCTGTAAGGTAAAATACCGCTTCCTGTAGATTAGAATACGGTGACGCATGAGGTTTTTAATTCCGTTAATCCTGTTATTGATGAACCATG
>WQWB01000044.1 GCA_009785555.1 Defluviitaleaceae bacterium
TGCCGGGTCGATGGTGTCACCGTCTCTGACCTGCGCGGAGGTTGTGCCCTCGGCCGCGCCGCCCTGGTTAACGATGAAGGTAACGGTGTGGATTATGCGTACCCACCTGGCAACAAAAACAATCGACGAATCGACGAGATAGTCTACAACTTCGCCGTGCATGCGTACATCTTCTGATATCAAATTGCCTTCATTGTCATGTACATCACGTTCAGGTATATGCCACCCGGCAAATATATAGCCTTCTTGTTGCACTATTGGGGTGCGGTTTGCGCCAATAACCAGCTCTGCCGCCGGTGCCGTCGGCAAAACGTAAAATGACGTAGGTATGTTGTTAGTAACGTTGCCTCCGTTAGGGTCGAAAACGACGCGCCATGTGGTCCTGTAGTTAATTTGGTAGTTTGTTAGATATTCGCCAAATGCGAAATCAGCATAGTTTATAGGCACAGGAAATAATCCTCCGCCTGCGGTATTGCCGGAGATTATGCCTAAGAATGTACCCGTTCTCGGCATGATATTTTGGTATGCGTCAAGAGGTAGTAGGCTTTCCGTCCTAGTCGGGCTAGCGAAAATACCGCCGCCGTCACCTGTTGTTGCCTCGTTGCCGGTAATAGAACCGCCGGTCATGCTAATTCGTGCATTTGGATAGATATTCACCCAAACACCGCCGCCGTCGTTTCTGGCTATATTATCGCGGATTTCACCATTCTGCATGTTAAATACGGCTCGTAAATCAACAAGTGCACCGCCATGCACGCGTACGCCGCCGCCGTTGATTGCCTCGTTGTTGCGTATCGTGCCGCCTTCCATTGTAAAGGTACCTTGTTCCACGCGTACGCCGCCGCCACTGCTGCCGCTGCTGTGTACGGCTCTGTTATCACGTATCGTACCGCCGAGCATGTTAAGTTCGCTGTCGACGCCTTGTAAAAGTACACCGCCGCCGCCTAAAGATCCTCGCGCCTCATTACCGTATATCTCCGTCGGTATGGCGACGTTGGCGTTGCTGATATTTACTCTGGCACGACTTCTGGTGGCTATGCCGCCGCCGTTTCCGTGTGATATATTATTGCGGATTATACCGCCGTACATATTGAAAAAATTACTTTCATCAGGCATTGTGCTGTTATTGTCTACCTGTACACCGCCGCCGCCCGTGCCGCTTGTTAAGGCAATATTTTCGCTTATTATACCGTTGTGCATATTAAATGTACCTTGACGCACGCTAACGCCGCCGCCGCGGTGGGTGGCTTGGTTGCGGTGTATCAGGCCGCCGTACATGTTAAATATGCTTAACGTACCCTGTAAAAATACGCCGCCGCCGCCTTGAGCGCTACCTGCTTCTGTGCCATGTGATTGGTTATACGATATTTCGCCGCCATGCATGTTGATAACGGTTCGAGTACCAACGGTAGTACC
Organism: Defluviitaleaceae bacterium; assembly: GCA_009785555.1. Taxonomy (GTDB): domain Bacteria; phylum Bacillota; class Clostridia; order Lachnospirales; family WRAX01; genus WQWB01. The sequence goes on from WQWB01000044.1 coordinate 1,417, forward strand.
CGTAGCCAACGTTGAGTTAGTGGCTATACCACCGCCATTACCCATACCATGGTTACGGGTTATAACCGCACCGTCGTACATGTTAAATTCGGTATTTTTCCCTAGATGAACGCCGCCGCCGCTTGTACCCGTTGTGAAAGCGGTATTGTCAGAAATTTCCCCGCCGTGCATGTGGAATATAGCGTTGGACACCGTATTCCAACCAACGCGAATGCCGCCGCCGTACCTGGCTACGTTGCCGCTAATCGCCCCTCCCCACATGGTGAAAACGGTGCCAGTACCCAATAAAAGTACGCCGCCACCGCCTGTGGAACCTGATAGTGTGGGTGTTATATTATTTGAAATTTGACCGCTCCACATTGTAAGGGTTGGGCCAGGAGAGCCGGAAGCGTGTACGCCGCCGCCGCTGTTGGCGGTGTTGCCGATGATAACGGTATCCTCGTCATTAAAACCGACGCTGCCCATACTAAACGCGGAGATTCCGGATATAAATACGCCGCCGCCGCCGCCGGTGTCCGACGTGATGTAAGCCGTGTTACCTCTGATTGCGCCGCCTAGCATATTGAATGTAGCACCAAGGTTATTGCCTGTGGTAGTGGATTGGACGGCAACGCCGCCACCCTGCATCGCCGTATTGCCGCTGATTAAGCCGCCGTGCATAGTAAACGTGCCGCGGCTGTGCATGCGTACGCCGCCGCCAACGTTTCCGCTGCTTGTACCCACGGTGAAGTTGCCGGAAATTTCACCGTCATGTATGGTTATATTTGTGAATTGCGAGGTAGTCTCCTGAACGGCAATGCCGCCGCCTGTGCCGTTGGATTGGTTGCCTGTGATTGTACCGTAATGCATAATAAACACGCTGTTGTTGCCCAAAAATATACCGCCGCCGTGAGCGGTGGCTGTATTGTTTGTGATCAATCCGTTGTGCATATTAAAAGTCGCGCTTGGGTTTAGGTTTGTTGTTGCGGCAGTGGCCACGCCGCCGCCGCCGTTTGTTCCGCCAGTACCGTTTGCCGTATTGCCTGTTATTTCACCGCCGTGCATATTGAATGTTATGCGGTTATCTATAAATACACCGCCTCCGCGTGAGGAGGTTGTGTTGCCGGAAATTACAGCCCCATGATGCATATTGAATGTAGCGGCGGGAACGCTTGCGGATGAAACGATGCTAACGCCGCCGCCTTGCCCGGTTGCGTCGTTACCGCTAATTACAGCTCCGTAGTGCATGGTAAATGTGCCCATACCGTGCATACGCACGCCACCGCCCGTACCTGTGGTGTCGTTGCCGGAAATTTCGCCGCCCCACATGGTAAAATTAGTAACCTGTGTTGTGGTTTCGTGGATGCCAACACCACCACCGCTGCCGCCTGAGATGTTGCCGGTGATTAGGCCGCCGTGCATATTAAATGAACTGTTATTGCCTAAACGCACGGCACCGCCAAGGCCTATGGCGTGGTTGCCCCTTATCGTGCCGCCGTACATAGTCAGTATGCCGCTGGGGGTATTTGAGCCGACGCCTTCAAAATTTATGCTTCCGCCGCCGCCGGAAACTGAACCGTTGCCTTGCAGTACAAAACTGTTGGCTCCTTCATTGTTTAGTTCACCCAAAGTGAGGTTGCCGCCAACGTTTGTGGTGCTACCCGCGCCTGGAGCCATTACGTTAAAATGGCGGGAATTGGAGGGCGCGGTAAGTATGTGTTCGCCAAGCCCGTCGGAGATTAAGGTTACATGCCTATTAATGGGAATGGTAATCGTGTTGGGCATAGTGAAGGAATCTGTTAGGACTATCGTAATATCGTCGGTAATGGGTAAAAGAGCGGATAATGCAACGTCGTTGCCGACATAGTGTCTGGCGCCGCTAAGCGGCATTATCGGTATAAATTCTTCAATTGTTAAATTGAGCGTATATGGGCTTTGGGTATAACTTTCCCCGTTGTAGGCACGTAAAGTCCATTCCCCCGTATCCGACGGAGAGACATAGTCGAACCATAGATCTGCACGCGATGTGCTGTCGGCAAAAAGAAATGTAACGCCCTTGTCCGTTCTCCTTACACCGTTTTGGTACCACCATAATGATATATCCGTATCAATGTGGCCATCAAATTCAGCTGCATATACGCGTACTGGACTAAATGAAAACCAATTAAAAAGCCCTCTCCAAAAACCCAAGGAGGGAGGAGTTTCACCATGAGTACTGTCATCTATTTCATCGTACTCATCTGCCTCGTAAGGTTCTTCCAAATCATCATACTCATCGGTTTCTTCTATATTTTCAGTTTCAAATTCATACTCAATTTCTTCGTCTTCTTCATCTGCATAAATTTCATACTCATTTTCATATTCATTTTCGGAATCATTTTTATTATCGTCTTCATATTCGTCGTTCTTATCGGTCTCGCTTTCAGTTTCGGTTTCATCTTTTACTTCCGCGTCATCAACTCCGATATCATTTGGCGGGTCTAAATCATCTCCCGGCTCGTCATCATACCCATAATCCTGCTGATAGGGTGGGTAGTCTGGATACGGTGATGGCGGCGCAGGCTCAAAGGGAGTTATGTCGTGCGATATTGCCGTAACATACATAAAAAACGCAACATCCCTTTCCCCGGTGGGTACAGTTGCTTCCATTGGGAAATTACCTGGGGTGAATGATACGTCTATAATAGATTCGCCGGATTGAAGGTTTGCCGCCCCTATATCAACATCGGAATGCAGGGTATGAATGTCTGCCACCCATACACCTATCATGATAATGAACGCCAGAAGCATCGCCGTGGCATTTTTAAAAGTTTTTGACTTAAACATTTTTATTCCCCCAAAATCAATCTTCATGACGTTTTATCATTTCGTTATATGAAAAACCAGACATTAGTCTGTATCAATACCTTATGGATTCATATCGGAAGTGCGTATGCTTTAGCATACCCCGACAAAGAAAAACTAGTACATCCAGCACTTTGTTATGAAGAAGGTAAGTTTTGTAATTATATAATTACCAGTGTATCTATTAATAATGCAGACAAGTTGGAATGCTATAGCTGATATATTTTACCGACAACATAACATTTTGCACCATTTTTCACCAATTGTCAACAAGAATATAAAATTTTACAATTATAACTTATTAAAATCTTGATATGATAATTGAAATATGGTATAATAATTAAAGGTGAGTATATGAAAACACGAACAGAACGGGATTCCATAGGTGAAAAGGAAATCCCATTTGTTGCATATTACGGCATAAACACGGCGCGCGCGGCCGAAAACTTTTCGATTACCGGCCGCCCAATGCGACCGGAGATGATACGCTCAATCACTCGCATAAAAAAGGCCGCCGCCATCACGAACTTTGAGTGCGGGCATCTTGAGAAGGATAAGGCTGACGCGATACAGATTGCTTGTAACGAGATTTTGGCCGGCCGCTTCCACGGCGACTTTATCGTTGACCCTATTCAGGGTGGCGCGGGTACGAGCTTTAATATGAATGCCAACGAGGTTATCGCTAACCGCGCGATTGAGCTTCTTGGCGGCAAAAAGGGCGATTATGATATAATCAGCCCTAATGACCATGTAAACTACGGGCAAAGCACGAACGACGTTTTCCCCTCGTGCGGGCGGCTGGCTACGTTGTCGCTTCTTAACCACGCAACCTTTCAACTGGAACGCCTACACGCAGCTTTTAGGGACAAATCGCACGAGTTTGACGGCGTTATAAAAATGGGTCGCACGCAACTGCAGGACGCAGTACCGATACGCCTAGGGCAGGAGTTCCGTGCATATGCCGCCGCCATTAAACGGGATCTTGAGCGTTTTGAGATAGTTAAGACGGGTATGAGTGTGCTTAATCTTGGTGGTACGGCTATAGGCACAGGGCTTAACGCTGACCCGGTTTATGTTAAGACGGTGGTTGGTAATTTATCGAAAGTTTGCGATATACCCCTTACCCAAGCCGAAGACTTAATTGACGCTACCCAGAACCTGGACGAATTCGTATTCATTTCCGGCATTTTAAAGGCTTGCGCGGTTTCTCTGTCAAAGATCAGCAATGACCTGCGCCTCATATCGTCCGGGCCACGCGCCGGTATCGGCGAGATTAATCTGCCGCCGCGCCAGCCTGGCTCCAGCATTATGCCAGGTAAGATTAACCCGGTTATCCCAGAGGTCGTAAACCAAGTCGCCTTCAACATCATCGGCAATGATATCGCAATTACGATGGCGGCGGAGGCTGGTCAGCTAGAGCTTAACGCCTTCGAGCCGATAATTTTCTTCAAGATATTCGAATCGCTGATTACGCTGACAAACGCAGTGCGTACTTTTGTGGACAATTGCGTTATGGGCATTACCGTCAATGAGGAGCATTGCAAGTTGGCGGTGGAGAACAGCGTTGGGATAATAACCGCGCTTAATCCGCATATAGGGTACGAGAAATCAGCCTATTACGCTAAAGAGGCTGTCGCGACAGGTGCAACTGTGCGTGAGCTTATTTTGCGGGATGAACTTCTATCACCTGCTGAGCTTGATAAAATCTTAGATCCATACAGCATGACGGAATTGCGTGAGATCGTATAAGTGTACAACTGCATAAACTTAAAGGGGTTTTAGATAATGAAACGAACAAAAAGAGCTATTGCATTAGGTGTTTTCGTTGTGGTTATACTGTTTTTTGCCGCATGCGACAGATCCGCAGAAGAATCGGGATACACCGTCGGAAATATTTTTACAGTAGATGACATCCAAGACAACCCAGCCGACTTTGCTGGTACGATAACTCTAATTGGTGTTGTCGGCCATTCTGTCTCGCATGATTTTTTATTGAGGAACGAGGCGGGCACATTTGTCGTTCAAATCGATTATCGAGGTAACCAGGCGCTACCACAAGTAGGTGATAGAGTATCGGTTGAAGGCCGACTTGCCGAAATGCGTGCCTGTTGCGGCCCGGGATTTGAAGTGGTATCTATGCGGTTTGAAGAGGCTGGAAATTAGCTATGAACACGTTTAAACTCGCGCTTAAGAACATGGTGCGCCGCAGGGGTAGGTTCGTATTTACGCTTTTGGGCATAACCATCGGTATGGCGTCCTTTGTGGCTCTTTTGTCCATGGGAAATAACCTGCGGTCAGAAGTAACCCGGCAGGCGGATGAATTAGGTGCTGACATAATCGTTATGGGTAGGGTTGATTGTCCGTTCATCCACCGTGCCGTTTTGGCGGGGGAGCAATTGCCTGAATCCGTACCGCGCGAAGTCGTTGCTCGGATCGCGGGGATAGACGGTATAACGGCCGCCGTCCCTTACCTTACACTTGGTGCGTCGATACAACAAACGCCGATAACGCTTATCGGCATATTGCCTGATGAAATGAAAGCGCATAGAGGGTGGGGCGTGGGCAACGGAACGTTTTTTGAAAGCGAGCTGGAGCGGTCCGTAGTTATTGGTTCCGGCATCGCCTCCAGGTTTGAGCTTTCAGTAGGTATGAAGCTGACGTTTAGGGGTTTAGATTTCCCAATTGCGGCTATACTGAACGAAACCGGAAGTAACGACGACATATCCGTTTTCATGCCACTCAGCATAGCGCAGGAAACGTTCGGTCTGGACGACTATGTGTCCTTTATAGCCGTGACCGTTGATGACGTAATAAATATAGAACGATACATAGCCGCCATAATGGATATTGCCAACCTATCAGTTTCGACGGATGAAGAGCTTTTAAGCTCCGTCTTGCTTATACTTGGCTCGCTTAATATAACATTGCAGTTGATTGCGGGCGTTGCTTTGGTTGCTGCGGCTTTTGGCATAATAAACACTATGTTGACGGCGATCTACGAACGGCGGCGCGAAATTGGCATACTCCGCGCGGTTGGCGGTAAAAGCGGCGTGATATTCAGGATATTTATACTGGAGTCGGGTTTATACGGTTTTTTGGGTGGCTTATTTGGTTTTGCGGTTGGTTTTGTGGTGTCACGCGCGGCCGCTCCATTAATTCAGCAAAATGAATTTGTGTCCGTACTTGGCAACCCTGATACCGCGGTTGTGTTTTCCGCTGCGTTATTGTTTACAGTGCTTGGTCTTTCCGTTTTAATCGCCGTTATATCCGGGCTGTACCCAGCATGGAGGGCGTCAAGACTTACCCCCATGGAGGCGATTAGGAATGTCTGATTTTGTCATAGAAACGGAAAATTTAGAAAAGGTGTACGGCAACAAAGAAAGAACCCACGCGCTTAGGGGTATCAGCATAAAGGTGCCGAGGGGGTCGTTCTGTTGCATAGTTGGCCCTTCCGGGCATGGGAAAAGTACGCTCTTGCAACTTATCGGGGCTTTGGACAAACCAACAAGCGGGCGCGTATCAATTGATGGGGTAGATATATCATCCTTGAGTGATAATAAGCTGTCAGAGGTTAGGAGTAAAAAAATCGGATTCGTGTTCCAATTCTTCAACCTGCTAGAAAACCTTACTGTTAAGGAAAATATACAAACCGCCATGATGTTTTCAAAGGATAACAAAAAAGATACCGGTAAACGGGCACTGGGGCTTTTGGGTGTGGTTGGTTTGTCTGACAAGGCAAATTCCAAACCATCAGAACTTTCAGGTGGGCAACTGCAACGGGTTGCAATCGCAAGGGCGTTGGCAAACGATCCGCCAATACTCTTGATGGACGAGCCTACCGGAAATCTTGATACCGAGTCGGAAAAAGATGTTATGGAGCATATCATTAACATCCATAAAGCGGGCAAAACCATTGTATTTGTAACGCATAGCAACGAAATAGCCGATAGAGCGGAATTATTATTTGAAATTCGTGACGGAAAATTAAAGGCGGATTATGCAGAATAAATTTTTATACTACCCAGGTTGCACATTAAAAACGAAGGCGAAAGAGTTGGATGGCTTTGCGCGCAAATCCCTTGAGCTTCTAGGTGTCGTTGTTGAGGAGGTACGGGAATGGCAGTGCTGCGGCGCGGTATACCCAGAGGCTAGGGATGAGCTGGCGGCACGGTTGTCTGCAGTACGCGTACTTGTACAGGCGCGGGATACGGGTTTGCCTGTGTTGACGCTTTGTTCTGCATGCCACCACGTACTTAAACGCGTGAACGACGATATACGTAACGACGCCGAAATCCGTAACAGAATCAACAATTACTTAGATCTGCCTGCGCCGTATCGCGGAGAGGCGGAGGTATTTCATTTTGTAGAGGTTTTGCGGGACGGAATTGGGTTTGACGAATTTAAAAAGCACGTGCAGAATCCGCTTCAAGGCCAAAAACTTGCGGCGTATTACGGCTGTATGCTTCTTCGCCCTGCGGAGGTTATGCAGTTTGACGATGCGGAGAACCCAAAGATTGTAGAAGAGTTTATTGCTGCGCTTGGCGGAATCCCCGTCAAGTATGCCATGCGGAACGAGTGCTGCGGGTCGTACGGCACGCTAACGGATGCGGTGAAAACGACGGAGCTTAGCGGAAATGTTAAAGCGTCGGCGGCAGGGGAGGGTGCGGATGTTATCGTGACATTCTGTCCGCTATGTAAGTATAATTTGGATTTGGTTAAAGATGAAGGAGTAAAGGTTAAGTATTTCACAAAAGTAGTTTATGAGTCATTAGGAAATGCAGATTAAGTTGTAAAGGAATTGTTTAAAAAGAGACATATGGAAATTGTAATTATAAATGAAGATAAAAAGCGATTTATTGATTTGCTTTTGCTTGCCGATGAGTCGGAAGAAATGATAGATAAATATTTGGGTCGGGGAGAATTGTTTGCCCTGTATGATAGTGAGCTGCGAGGGGTCTGTGTCGTTACGTGTGAAAGCATTGATACATGCGAGCTTAAAAATATAGCAGTATATGAAAAGTGGCATGGTATGGGATATGGCAGCAAGCTCATTCAATATATTTCAGAGTTTTACAGGAGTAAATATAAAACTATGATGGTTGGGACAGGTGATGTCTCAAAAAGCATACGGTTTTACGAAAAAAATGGATTTTGCCTTTCGCATAGAATCCATAATTTTTTTACGGATAACTACGACCACCCTTTGATTGAAGATGGGGTGCAGCTTGTGGATATGGTTTACTTGAAGAAAGCGTTATAATGGTAAAATGACATAGAAGTGAGGAAAACCATGACAAATACGGCCATCCGCCCAGAACACCCGCGCCCACAAATGAAGAGGGGCGAAAATGATTGGATTAACCTTAACGGTATATGGGATTTTGAGTTCGACTTTTCCCGTAGCGGTTTAGACCGCAAATTTTATGAAACTGGTGTGTATACAAAGCAAATTACGGTACCGTTTTGCCCGGAGTCTATCCTGTCCGGCATTGGATTTACGGATTTTATACCGGCGTGCTGGTACCGCCGTACGGTTGATATCCCTTCACACAGGCTAAGTGGCACAGTCCTTCTTCATTTCGGTGCAGTGGACTATTTTTGTGCCGTTTACATAAACGGCAAACGCGCTGGTAGTCACAAGGGCGGGTATTCGTCGTTTAATTTCGATATTACAAGCTATCTTACCCCCGGCGAAAATACTATCGTCGTATACGTTGAGGACGATGTGCGAGGCGGCAAACAGCCGCGCGGCAAGCAATGCCCAGACTTTAACTCCCGCGGGTGCGATTATACACGCACAACGGGTATTTGGCAAACAGTTTGGCTTGAGTTTACGCCGAAACAACGTATCGTCAGCTATAAAGCCGTGCCGGATGTAAACAATTGTGCTGTCGATATAACATTAAAGCTTGCAGGGGATACGAACGGTATGGCCGTCAACGCTTCAGCGTCCTTTAATGGAAGCGGTATGGGCAGCGTGGAAGCCATTGTAAATGGGAATACTGCCGCCTTGCGGCTTAATCTTAAAGAATCACATATATGGGATGCCGGCGTACCGAACTTATATGATTTATCATTAGAGCTAAAAAATGCCGGTGAAGCTATAGATAACGTCAACGGTTATTTCGGACTCAGAAGTGTTTACATAAAAGACGGCTCGATTTACTTAAACAACCGCCCACTCTTTCAACGTCTTGTACTGGATCAAGGCTTTTATCCGGACGGTATCTATACCGCACCGACAGACGAGGCTTTGAAGCGCGACATAGAAATCTCCATGGCTTTAGGTTTTAACGGTGCACGCCTTCACGAAAAGGTTTTTGAAGAGAGGTTTTTATACCATGCGGATAGGTTAGGTTACCTTGTATGGGGAGAGCATGCAAATTGGGGCTTAGACATTACGGTTCCAGATGGGCTTCACAACTTTTTGCCGGAATGGCTGGAAGTTATGGAGAGGGATTTTAACCATCCATCAATCATAGGCTGGTGCCCATTTAACGAAACGTGGGACATGGACGGCCGCAAACAATATGACGACACGCTGCGTGTGGTTTACCTTGCCACTAAAGCTGCCGACCCAACAAGGCCCGTAATAGACACAAGCGGCAACTTCCACGTAATTACAGATATTTACGATATGCACGATTACGACCAAAATGTAGAATCGTTTGAGAAAAAGTATAAATACTTGAAAAAGGGCGAAATCCATGAAATGTACCCGCATCGCCAGAAACATGAGGAGCAGCCGTTCTTCGTCAGCGAATACGGCGGTGCATGGTGGAGCAATGAGGCTAAAGACAAAAATGCAAGCTGGGGTTATGGCGATAGGCCCACTTCCGTTGAAGAGTTTTTAGCGAGGTACACAGGCTTAACGGATGCGCTTCTCAGCTCAGAAGGCATTTGCGCTTTTTGCTATACGCAGCTTTATGATATAGAGCAAGAAGAAAACGGCCTGTATACCTATGACCGCAAACCCAAATTTCCGCAGGATGTGTATGACGCGATTAGAACCGTTAATACGAAGAAGGCGGCGATTGAGTGATTTGCTTGTGAAGATAATTTATTAAGTACGGGAGATTATTATGCCAGATATAAATTCATTTACAAAGACATTCCCCTTTGATAAAACAAAGGCGGCTGGGTATTTGAGGCAATGGGAAGATTTGTGCAAAAAAGACAGTGGCAAGTTATGGGGAGTTAGCTTGTATGTACCGTTTGTAATTATTGACGAAGAAACGCGGGATATTGTGGTAAACCAAGACGGTTTCGGAGATAAATTTCCTGAGGAACTTGTAGCAGGTACCACAGCAATCAAACATAAAGATCAATTTTGGGCAACAGCTAATTGGAACGCAGTTGAAAGATATGGAGATGATGGTACAGAACGGATGGAAATGTTTGTTCACGAGGCATTTCACGCGCTTCAACCGTCTTTGTTCGGTGGTGAAACCGATTTTGGTTCAAATGCTCATTTAAATGAACTGGAAGCGCGGGTTTTATTTCTTGTAGAAATGAGTGCACTTTTAACAGCAATAAAAAGTAGTGGTGAAGCGCGTTTTATTGCCGCTCGCTCTGCGTTGTATGCACGAATGAAAAGACGCGAGAAATACGGTTCTATGGCAGAAGCACCTGCCGAGCTGATGGAAGGAACAGCAAATTACACACAGTATATGGTAGTTAATCCTAACGCGTATATACCGTATTTAGAAAATGAAGTTGAAAAAACTCAAGGTGATGGTATAGCTAGAAATTTTGGGTATTTTTCTGGAGCGATGTATTGCTATGTGCTTGATGTCTTTGGGGTTAATTGGAAGCCAGGGTTGACATGGGATTCAGATTTGGGTGAAATTCTAAGTGCAGAAATCGGCGTACCGACAGAACCGACTTGCTTTTTTGATGAAAAATACAAAAATATTATGGGTATAGAAATAAAACTCCAAGAGGAAAAAGATAGAAAGATATATACAATAATTAATAATTTTACCACAAGGCCGATCTTGCGCTGTTCGCTGGAATCGGACAGAGGCGGCACTAATATGTTTATCCAACTTCCTAATTTTGGTGAAATTCGTCGCGGCGTATTGCAATGCAGTGGCGCATTTGGCAGAATGTTTGTTAATAGTTTTGATGAACTGATGAAAGTGCTCCAGAGTGATGGGGAGTTTGATTTTTTAGAACATAAAGACGGTTACTGTGCTGTATTCGCCGAAGGATTGCAAAATGACGGTAAAAAAGTGACTGGCGCGTATTGGACGATGGAATTAAACGAAGGTTATGAAATTGTTGCTGACGGCAATAATTATGAAGTGCGAAAGATATAAATGTTATCAGCGTAA
>WQWB01000045.1 GCA_009785555.1 Defluviitaleaceae bacterium
AAAAGAACGGATTTATTTAAACCTTTTCCAAGGAGACTCATGATTGTAAAATTAAGTAAAGATGACGGCAACCGCTTGGCTCCGTTAATCGCAAAATTCCGCGCGGAGCTTAAATCATACAAAGGCATCACTGCCGCCGAAGACATAGATGCGGCACAGGAAGAGGCCGACGAGTTCCTCACCGCCGGATTCCCGATTTACATATATGAGGAAGACGGCAAATACGTCGGCTATATCGTATGCAAAGAGGACGGCGCGGTGTGGGTGGAACAGCTCTACGTCCTCCCCAACCATCGCGGCAAAGGCATTGCCGGCGCACTTTATGCCGCCGCTGAAGAATTAGCCGGAGGCGACACGCTGTATAACTGGGTACACCCAAACAACGATGCGATGATCAGGTTTTTAGCGAAGCGTGGTTACTCGACGTTAAACCTAATCGAAATCCGAAAGCCATACCAAGATGAAATATCGCGAGAAAAAATTTGCGTAAAAAATAATGAGTTCGATTATTGAGGTATAAGGGTTAATGATTTTATACATCCAAAACATCATAAGCGGCGCTGGTAATATTGCCGGGTTTATCACGCTATCAGCAACGGTGCTGGGCGCAGTTAGTTTATTTTTATCTAACCTGGCGCGGTATCGTTTGGGAAACAAGCTGGGCATACCTGTAAAAGCCATGCACCAGGCCAGTATTGGCGACAGCGTTGGGATTTGGATAACATTACTTGGCGGCCTTGGGTTTGGTCTTTTTATCCCAATACTCGTCCTTGATGCAGACATGCTGTGGTGGGTTGCCGTAATTATTGCGTTTATCTCATTTTATTGCGCACAATCAATGATTAGGTCTTATAGAAGGATGCGGGAAAGGTATGAAGAAAAAAACGGAGCAAGGATTTTAACTTATAGAGATATAACATGGCATAACTATTTAATCGTTGCGCTTATCGGTGCTTTTTCGTACGCGCAAGTTAAGGATATGTACCGGCAGGTTTTTGTTAATGGTTTTGGGTTTTTGGAGTATACATCAGGATTTTGGATGAATGTACGATTTTATGCCGCTGCCATTGGGTTAACCGCCTGCATTTACGTAGTGCTGTCAATGTTAGTGTATAGCATTAAAACAAAACTAACAGGCGGGCGCGAAAAGATGATGACGGAAATAGACGGTCAAACCTACCTTGTTGCCATGCGTAACAGCCAGTACCATTGGATACTTGTGCCGTGCCGGTTCTATTCATTTAGAAAACAGGCCATCATCGGTTATAACCAATTTAATTATGCAGAATTTGTAAAAGGCGAGTTTATACTTTGCGACATGTCTGATCCGCCAAGAAAGGTTACGCGTATAGAGGGCTACCAATTAATAGAAAAAGCTACGATACTGCAAGAAACGCAAGAAGAAGAACCAGTACAAAACGACTGTAAATAGGAGAATCAGAATGACAAACAGAGAATATTTTGCCAATAACCGTTACGGCATGTTCGTACATTTCGGGCTGTATTCCTTGCTGGGCGGCGAATGGCGCGGCCGCACCGTGCGCGACTACGCCGAATGGATACAATCGCATTTCGCCATACCCAATAAGGAATACCATAAGCTGGCATCTGTCTTCAACCCTATCTTTTTTGATGCCGATGAGTGGATAAGATCGGCAAAGGAATTCGGGATGAAGTATTTTGTCATCACCAGCAAGCACCACGACGGGTTTGCGCTGTTCCACTCCAAAGCAGATAAATTTAACATAGTGGACTCATCGCCATACGGCCGGGATATTGTGGCACAACTCGGTGAAGCGTGTTATAAACACGGCATAAAATTTGGCTTATATTACTCACAAGAGCTGGATTGGGCGCACCCGCACGGCGGCGGGTATACCAACGCGGCAGGCTGTTCTGGCGTGTCATGGGATAATTCATGGGATTTCCTTAATAACGGCACAAAAAATTTTGATATATGTTTCCAGGAAAAAATCAAACCACAAGTTAAAGAGATTTTAACGAATTACGGCGATATTTTCTTAATATGGTTTGATACGCCGCATACTATCAACCCGAAGCAAAGCCTGGAGCTTAACCGTTTGGTTAAAGAGCTGCAGCCGGATTGTTTGATAAATTCCCGCATCGGTAACGGCGATTATGATTATGTATCGCTCGGCGACAACGAAATCCCGCCAGACTCCCCACCGGACGGGTTAATGGAAAAAACCGGTGATATGAACGATATCCACGGCTACAAATACTCACCTTTCGGCCTATACGAAACACCGGCAACGATGAACTCTTCATGGGGCATAAAATTCTGTGACCCCAACTACATTACCGCCGCACAGATTTTAGAGCGTAAACAGCACCTCAACAACCGCGGCGTAAACTACCTGCTCAACATAGGGCCGGACGCGCTGGGCCGCTTCCCTGCGCGTTGTGCGGAGATTTTACGCGAGGCGGCGGGGCTTAAATGAAAAGAATTGTCATCTGCGGAAGTATGTCGGCAATAAGTAAAATGAAAGATGTGGCAAAACAGCTGGAAATTATGGATTACACTCCGATTCTTCCTGACGAAGGCGATATCCCGGAAGGAAAGTTTAACGAATATAAAAAAGACGTTTCGATGAAGCACTTCAACGCCATCTCCCACGAATCCACCTACGCCGTCCTAATCGTAAACGAAGCCAAGCGCGGCATAGATAATTATATAGGCGCAAACTCGTTTGCGGAAATTGCGCTAGCGTTTTACTTCGGTAAAAAGATATTTCTCTTGAACGACATATATACCCCCTACGCAGACGAGCTTGCGGCGTGGGGTGCTGTCACCCTGAATAACGATTTGCAGAGGCTGCCATGTCTGACGTAGAATCATATATTTCGCAATTTCCTTCATGGGTGCGGGAACGGCTTGCGGCAATGCGGAACATCGGGCTTGAAGTTTTCGGCGGCACGACGGAACGGATATACCACGGCGTGCCAACTTTTATGGTTGCCGATCCCGACGGCAGGGATATCTTCAGCTACGGAGCATATAAAAGTCACATAACACTTTATATTGGATATATAGCTGTTCAACTTGAAAACGGTCTTTGTTTTTAAGTTGAACCTTACAGTAATTGCACCTTATCGGACCATTTTACGGTTTAGCGAGTATAACATAAGGGATTTCCTAAAAAACTCTTATCCGCAATACTGTTATACAAAAACCGCTGTACAGTTTCCACATGACAAAGATTTTCCCGTTGGGTTTATACGAGAAGTTTTTGAGTTAATCAATATGTACTTATAATGCGTTTAAGGATAAATATAAGAGGAGCATGCAATGAATTTATTAAAACGAATCACAGATAAAGAGCTTTTCGGTATTGACGGATATAATGATGCAAAACCATATAGAGCAACTCGCGCCGTAAGACGATAAAAATTTAGTAGCCGTTCTATACCTAAAAAAACTTAATTTCTATACCCTCCCCGGAGGCGGTATCGACGATGGGGAAACAGTAGAACAAGCTTTATCGCGTGAAATGCTGGAAGAAACAGGTTGTTGTAGCGACATAATATGCGAGCTTGGGATAATCGAAGAAAATAGTTTGAAGTATAATTGGTCCGGCATATCTTCGTGTTTTCTTGCCAAATCAAAAGGAGAAAAAGGGATCCCTCGTTTAACGCAAGAAGAATTGGATGAAGAAACCCAATTGCAATGGCATGATCTGCATAAAGCTTTAGGCATAATAATAAATCAAAATAACAATGAATCATATTTTGCAAGGAATGAAAGAGAAAATGCAATAATGAAATTTATCACAGCAAGAGATATTTCCATGTTGGATGAGGTAGTCAAGTTAAATAAATAGCGGCGATGTAATTCTGAATAATTAGATAACGAGGATAACAATGAACGAAAACATACTTCAGGCAAAACTTGAACATGAAATGAAGGACGCATACATCCACTACGCGATGAGCGTCATCACTTCCCGCGCCCTGCCGGACGCACGCGACGGGCTTAAACCCGTACAGCGCCGTATCTTGCATACGATGAACGAACTTGGCTTCACGGCGGACAAACCGCACAAAAAATCCGCACGTACGACGGGTGATACGATGGGACGCTACCACCCTCATGGCAACGCGTCGATATATGCCGCAATGGTGCGGATGGCACAGGACTTTTCTTTCCGCTACATGCTTGTTGACGGGCACGGCAACTTCGGCTCAATAGACGGCTACCCCGCGGCCGCGGAAAGGTACACCGAAGCGCGAATGTCCAAACCCGCCATGGAATTGATGGCTGACATAGAAAAGAACACGGTTGATTTTGTCGCAAACTATGACGGCGAATTTAAAGAGCCTACTGTTCTGCCCGCCAAAATCCCTAACCTGCTCATAAACGGCGCAGCCGGTATCGCTGTCGGTATGATGACAAGCATCCCACCCCATAATTTGCGCGAAGTTATATCGGCTCTTTTGGATATTATAGAAAATGAAAAAGCAGGTAAAGATACAGATCTATCCGACATCACCAGCCATATAAAGGGGCCAGACTTTCCGACGGGCGCATCAATCCTTGGGATGGACGGCATACGCCGCGCCTACTCCACCGGCCGCGGCAAGATTATCGTACGCGCGAAATGTGAGATCGAGCAGGTCGGCACGCGTACTGCCATCGTCGTCACTGAACTGCCTTACATGGTCAACAAAACAAGCTTAGTTGAAAAAATCGGCGAACTGGTAAAGGACAAGAAGGTTGACGGACTGCACGATTTGACGGATGAGAGCGACCGCTTGGGCATCCGCATCGTTATCGAGCTTAAAAAGGACGCCAACGCAAATGTCGTACTCAATAACCTTTACAAGCATTGCCAGCTACAGTCCACCTTCGGCGCGAATATGCTTGCCCTAGTTAAGGGTGAACCTAAGGTGCTTAACCTCAAGGAACTTTTGTACATCTATCTCGAGCATCAGCGCGAAGTCATCACCCGCCGCACAAAATTTGATTTGGACAAAGCCTTAGCCCGAGCGCATATCGTTGAAGGTTTCATCAAAGCCCTTGACGTTATTGACGAGATTATCACGATCATCCGCGCAAACCGCGAGATTGCCGCTTCTAAGGAAATCATCATGGATCGTTTCGGCTTTTCCAAGGAGCAGGCCGACGCGATCGTCGAAATGCGCCTTCGCGCCCTCTCTGGACTTGAACGCGAACGGCTTGAGAACGAGTTGAAGGATTTAAAAG
Source organism: Defluviitaleaceae bacterium (assembly GCA_009785555.1). Lineage (GTDB taxonomy): Bacteria > Bacillota > Clostridia > Lachnospirales > WRAX01 > WQWB01. The sequence goes on from WQWB01000045.1 coordinate 5,225, forward strand.
TGAAGATCGAAGAATTGACACACATTCTCAACGACACATCGGCGCTTTTGGACGTTATCAGCACAGAGCTAAAAACTATAAACGATAAATACGGCGATGATAGGCGCACCATCCTTATGCCTAACTCCGCCGAGATTGATACGCTTGACCTTATCGAAGACGAGGTTTGCGTTATCACCCAAACGCACTTGGATTACATCAAACGCGTTCCGGCTACGACGTATAAAACCCAAAACCGCGGCGGCAAGGGCGTTATCGGCATGGGTACGCGTGAGGAGGATATGGTTAAAACAATGGTAACCGTGAGCTCGCACGACGATCTGCTATTCTTTACGAACCATGGCAGGGTATATAATGTCAAGGCCTATGAGATCCCAATGTCCGGGCGAGGCGCAAAGGGTACGCCCGCCGTCAACCTGTGCAGCCTTGCCGAGGGGGAACGTGTCGCCGCGATCATCCCGCTTAGAGATTACGAGGACGGCAACATCACCATGGTTACGGAAAAAGGCATGATAAAAAAAGTCGCCCTCAGCCGTTATGCAAAGATAAGGTCCGCCGGCAAAAACATAATTAACGTCGCCGATGGCGACAGCCTCTGCGCTGCCTTACGCACCTCAGCCGGGCAGGAGATTCTTCTTGCCACAAGCCTTGGCATGGGCATCCGCTTCCAAAGCGATAAAGTGCGCGAATCCGTGTCCGGCAGCGGCGTGCGCGGCATACGCTTGGCTGAAAGCGATAGCGTTATCGGCGTAATTGTCGCTCCGCTTACAAATCCAGACGGGGAAAAATTATTGTTGGTATGCGAAAAAGGCTTCGGTAAAACCGTTGAGTTTGACGAATTCCGCATCACCGGCCGCGGAGGCAAGGGCGTTAAGGTTTGCACCATTACAGATAAAACAGGCAACGTGGCTGCCCTCACCACTGTTAAGCCGTCAGACGAAGTTATGATAATAAACTCCGAAGGCGTTATAATACGCATTAAGGGTGATACGATCCGCACTGTAGGCCGCGCTGCACAAGGCGTACGCCTTATATCTATGAACCCTGGTACAACTGTTGCGGGTCTTGCCGTAGTCGACGCAACCGACCTTGCCGACGAAGAAACTGATGAAACCGATACAACGGCCGAAGCGGTTATGGAGGCTGGAAATGAGTAACGAAAACCCAAACCCTTCAACCAAGGAAAAATGGGATTTCGACGATTGGGCTTTTACGATAACCGGTATAATCGTTGGCTTCCTCTTGGTTGTGCCGGAGCTTATGTATGCTCTTTTCGATATCTCATTCTTAGGCGGCGGCCTGGGTGAAGCCGAGATTTTGGCCAACCTTGAGGACGGCACGACGGTATGGAACATCCAAAGTATCCGCGCGCTCTCGCCATTCCTGTTTTTGGTGACAACGTCGCTGTCATTTATTGTCGACGCGGTCGAAGCGCGTAAAACAGGCGGCTATAAAGGTTCACTGTTCACCCACACATACGAATCGCTGTTCGAGGACGCGATTTATATGTCAATAACCACTTTCATGGTCTTCGGCGCAGTTTTCGGCGGCTTGATGGCCGCATCCTGGCTGGCCGGCCCAGTGGCATGGGTTTTGTTCGTCTTTATCTTTCCCCTCGCCAACAGAAACAGGCAAAAGGAAAAAGACGAAGAAACCCGTTTCCCATGGTTTTTATTGGGCCTATTCATCATCGGTATAATCATTGAAGTTATAACGCAGGCATGGATCGCCTTCCCAGTCGCATGGGTCGCCATCTGCGCGATCAAGGCTGTCAGCGTTGTACGTCGCGGAATTAAAGACGTAGACGAGGTCTTCAACTTGCTGTATTACGCCTTCTCCGTTATCCTCATAGTAGCGGGTCTGTTATTCGATTTCTGGATGACGTCATGGCTGGCATTCCCCATCGCGCTGTTTATTTGCTGGGTTGTGAAGAAGATAAGAAATTATGAAAAAGTATAATTTACCCATTTAGATTGATATCATCGTAACTTTTTACTTGAAAAATTAGTGTTTTGAACAAGAAAACCCCTATAAGTAAAGGCTTGTAAAACGCCTTGTTTATGGGGTTTTCTTGTATTGTTATATTTATTGCCTTTTTTGATGTTTGCTTATAAATAGTTATTAGTTTGCATATTCTGTATTTATTATTGTAACCAATTATTTCTTTATTTTATTTCCAAATATAAATAACAATAATAAATAATGCACTATATCATTAATATTTTTATGTTTATAAGTGGTATTAATTTATTTATTAATGTGCTACACTTCATTTATTTAGAGTTTATCATAATTTGTTTAAATTCATTGTACATAACAAAGCATATAAAACTGTATGCAAAACGTATTAACATCAAAACAATTTGTACTATCTAATACTATGATAGCGTAACATTATTCCAATCTTCTTAGATAATAATTATGGAAAGGAATGAACTTTACATGGAAGAATTTAATATTATTTTAGGAAACCGTATCCGTAATTTACGTGAAGAATGTGGGTATACAAGAGAAAAGTTTGCTGAATTAGCTGATATAAATGATAAATATCTGTATGAGATTGAATCTGGAAGAAAAGGATTATCGGCAAAGAAACTCTACAATATATCACACGCCTTTGGTATCTCGATGGATTTCCTTGTAACCGGAAGAGCAAAAAAAAGATCAAAAAATAGGGACTTCCCTAGAGTAAGTGGTCATCTTTAAAAATCTTCAACAATAAAGTATATATGCCATTTATGTGATTTCCGTTGCCTTTGGAAAACTCATTTTCATTTGAAAAACCCAAAAACAATAATTTTTGAACCGGCACCACGCCATCGCTTGCTTGCGAAATTTAGCTTCAGAAATCTTTGAACGTCTTGCGTACTTACTTTTCATTGGATTCACCTTGTTTAGAGTGTACCATAGGTTTCTATTCTAGGGAAGCCCCAAAACAAATATTTAAATAGTTCTTATAGTTTATTATAACGCAGAGATTGCTTGCTATAGCTTTAATTCTTGACTCGTTTCATCCATGGTACTTTCCGTATTTTCCGAGCATTTTGCGGGTATGCTTTGAATACATTTAGCGTGAATTTAAAATTTAGGTATTGACAAATCTTTCATTACGCTGTATAATCTTTTTGGTTAGCACTCATCTAGTTAGAGTGCTAACAAAACAAACCTGATAAAAATTACCGATATAGGTAAAAGGAGGCTAAAAAATGAAACTAAAACCTCTCGGCGACAGAGTTGTACTCAAGCAGCTAAAGGCAGAGGAAACAACCAAATCCGGTATCGTACTTCCTTCCAACGCTAAGGAAAAGCCACAGGAAGCTGAAGTTGTGGCCGTAGGCCCCGGCGGCGTTGTGGACGGCAAGGAAATTAAGATGGAAGTAAAAAAAGGCAATAAGGTTATTTACTCCAAATACGCCGGCACGGAAGTTAAAGTCGAAGACGAAGAATACATCATCGTACGCCAAAATGATATTTTGGCCATCGTAGAATAATGGAGGGTAGAGATTAATGGCAAAGGAAATTAAATTCGGTATAGAAGCAAGAACAGCTCTTGAAAACGGCATAAACAAGCTGGCGGATACCGTACGCGTTACGCTTGGCCCTAAGGGCAGAAACGTTATTTTGGATAAAAAATACGGCTCACCCCTTATCACCAACGACGGTGTAACTATCGCCAAAGAAATCGAGCTTGAAGACGCGTTCGAAAATATGGGTGCACAAATCGTTAAAGAAGTGGCTACAAAAACAAACGATGTAGCTGGAGACGGCACAACTACGGCCACCGTGCTTGCACAGTCTATGGTACGCGAAGGGCTTAAGAACATCGCCGCAGGCGCGAACCCGATCATCTTAAAACGAGGCATGAACGTTGCCACAGATGCCGCCGTTGAAGCTATTTTCGGCATGAGCCAAAAAGTAAACGGCAGAAATCATATCGCGCGCGTCGCCGCTATCTCCGCAGGGGATGACAGCGTTGGCGACATCATCGCCGAAGCAATGGAAAAAGTATCGAGCGACGGCGTTATAACCGTTGAAGAATCCAAAACCATGAAAACCGAGCTTGACGTTGTTGAAGGTATGCAGTTTGACCGCGGTTACCTCAGTGCATACATGGCAACAGACATGGAAAAAATGGTCGCCGAGCTTGAAAACCCGTACATCCTCATCACAGACAAAAAGATAACAAATATACAGGAAGTCCTGCCGGTACTTGAGCAGATCATCCAAGTCGGCGCAAAGCTCCTTATCATCGCCGATGACGTTGAGGGCGAAGCTCTCGCAACCCTTATCCTCAACAAACTGCGCGGCACCTTCGTATGCGTGGCCGTTAAGGCCCCCGGTTTCGGTGATAGGAAAAAGGCAATGCTCGACGATATCGCAATCCTTACAGGCGGTAGCCTTATTGTGGACGAGCTTGGCCGCGAATTAAAAGAAGTACGCCTTGAAGACCTTGGCCGCGCAAAAACAGTTAAGATCGACAAGGAAAACACCATCATCATCGACGGACAAGGCAGCAAAGACGACATCGCCGCACGCGTTGGCCAACTTAAGAACCAAATTGATGAGTGCACAAGCGAATTTGATAAAGAAAAACTCCAAGAACGCCTTGCCAAGATGAGCGGCGGCGTTGCCGTTATCCGCGTAGGCGCGGCCACGGAGATCGAATTGAAAGAGAAGAAACTGCGTATGGAAGACGCACTCTCCGCAACACGCGCTGCAGTGGAAGAGGGCATCGTATGCGGTGGCGGCTCAGTCTATATCCACGCAATCCCCGCGGTTGAAAGGGTTGCCGCAAAACTCACAGGCGACGAAAAGACAGGCGCGGAACTTATCATCAAGTGCCTCGAATCACCTCTCCGCCAAATCGTTGAAAACGCAGGCATCGAAGGCGCGGTCATCATAAGCGAGCTCAAAAAATCCAAGCCAGGTTTCGGCTTTAATGCATTAACCGAGAAAAAGGTTGACATGGTAAAAGATGGCATCATCGACCCGACAAAGGTTGCGCGCTCTGCCCTTCAAAACGCAAACAGCATCGCATCCACCTTCCTCACCACGGAAGCGGCTGTCGCAGACATCAAAGAACCAGAACCGGCAATGCCACCAGGTGGCGGCGGCATGGGCGGTATGTATTAAAGGCAGAGAATAGAGAACAGATTTTAGAGAACGGAAAAAGCTCTCGTTTTGCGAACGTAGGGGCGAACTGCGTTCGCCAGAGTAGCCATGATATTAGGAATAGGAATCGATTTAATTGAAATAGAACGTATAGAAAGGGCGGCCGCAAAGCCGTCCTTTCTATCATCCGTTTTTACACAGAACGAAATCGCCGAGTTTGAGCGGCGTGGGCGCAACTTTGCCATATTGGCTGGCACATTTGCTGGTAAGGAAGCCGTTGTTAAAGCGCTTGGCACTGGCTTCCGCGGGTTTAGGCCAAACAGCGTGGAGATTTTGAGGGATGAGCTTGGCAAGCCAAAAGCCGTCCTGTATGGAACGCCTAAGGAAATTGCAGATAATTTAGGAATACAAAAATGGCATATAACGCTAACAAACACAGCAGACACGGCGGCGGCATTCGTTATTGCGGAGAAATACGATCAATAGTAGAGGCGCACTGTGTGCGCCAGATATTGCGTGGTACATTATTCCCCGGTTACCAAGCGAACACAGTGCGACCCTACGGTATTACAGAGAACTGATATTAAAAGATTTCCTATGTAAAGGCGATAAGCCATATTCGGCGATGGCGGCGCGGTGAGCTTTTGTCGCATAACCCTTGTGGGCGGCAAAGCCGTATTGTGGGTAAAGCGCGTCGTACTCCATTAAAAACCTATCCCGCGTGACTTTTGCCACGATGGACGCCGCGGCAATGGAAAGTGAAATGCCGTCGCCGCCCTTTACAGCCTCGTACGCGCAGCCCGGGATTTGATGTGGCAGCGTTATCCCGTCTATCAAGGCAAGTTTCGGCAGGTTTGGCAATCCAAGTAACGCGTTCCGCATGGCTTGCATTGATGCCTGTAGGATATTAATTTCATCGATAACGTTAACGTCAACAAACGCAACCGAGACCGCCACGGCGGTTTTTTTGATCTCATCGTACAACCTCTCACGTTTACTCGCAGACAGTTTCTTTGAATCGCGTACGCCAAGCTCCTCCAAGCCCGAATCGGGCGGCAAAATAACGGCCGCCGCGCATACCGGCCCGGCGAGGCAACCGCGCCCGGCTTCGTCTACGCCGGCGAAACTTCCATGAATTTTATAATATGTAATATCAAATTTATGTAACATTATAAGTTTGGAATGCGTAAAAACCCGTTATATCTGCTAAAACCAAGCATATACAATGTCAACGCAAAAGAACCATTTTCCGCTTGAACAATTTCTTTAAGCTCACTAATAACGCTATCTTTAGGAACAATACTTGCCACGGTACTAAAAACGGTTTTTTCTATAATATCAGGAAGTACCATACACATTTGGTAAAATGCGTCTTCTTGCCCAGTCACAAGCGAATAAAATTTATCAATACTAACGCGGCGAATACGGCGATGCTTTTTTTGTTGGCTATCAACCGAAACCGTCCACGCAATATTCTGTGATTGCTTTGCGATAACTTCAACAAGGAAACATGCACAATCATCGTCAGCAAGCAACCGCGATTGCATACGGATATAAGTTTTACCCGAGGCCGACGAATTCATGGTGTTGTGCTTGTTCTTCATCTCGACAAATACGCGGCTAACGGTATCACCGTCCGAAATATCTATGCCATCCTTTTTAGCAAACACAACGTCCCAGCCGCTTGCTGGCACATCACAGCCAGCTATATACTGGAAAACCCTTTGATGGAAATATCCAATATCATTATTATTTGATTTATCACGTTGACGGAAAATTTCATTTTTCACTATTTCTTCCCAAGAAAATTTATATACCGTCTTATCAAAAATCAGCTTTACTGGATCAATTATATTTTTATTAAATTTTTCTAAATTATAAGGCTCTAACTTATCTCCATACTGCTGTATTGTCGCTTCGACATGTTTGAGTAAGTTATCTTCCGAAATAAATGATAACGGCCACATATTATATTTGCCCCAATCCCTCATAAATTTTTTTCGCCACTTCATAAGCGAGATTAACAGGGACGGCATTTCCTACTTGTTTGTATTGTTGGCCAACGCTACCCGAAAATTCCCAGTCATCAGGGAAGCATTGGCATCTCGCATTTTCACGAACGGTAAACGGGCGCGCGAAAAGTGGGTGGCATCGGTCTGTTTGTTTTTGAGACGGCGAAGTGAGAACAGTTAGCGA
>WQWB01000046.1 GCA_009785555.1 Defluviitaleaceae bacterium
ATGCAAGGTGACGGGCAGCAAAGGCGTGATCGTACGCGCCGACCTCTCCCGCCGGGTGTTACGCGCGCCCCAAACGGGCAGCTTATAGACGAAAACGGCAAGCCATGGAACTTCCCGTCGAGGCCGGAAGGCAGAGAGCAGAGAACGGATACCAGGGAACAGAGGCCGCCAAGGCAAGATAGGCCCGCCGGTAATTATGGAGACAGGCCGCCCAGGCAGGACAGACCTGGCGGGTTTTCTGACAGGCCGCCAAGGCAAGACAGGCCGGGCGGAGGTTATGGAGACAGACCGCCAAGACAGGATAATAGGCAAGGCGGCAATTATGGAGACCGTCCACCGCGCCAAGACAGGCCGGGTGGTAGCTATGGAGATAGGCCGCCTAGGCAGGACAACAGGCAAGGCGGCAACTTTTCTGACCGCCAACCTAGGCAGGACAGACCAGCCGGTGGAGGCGGTAGGGGTGGAAGCGCATCCGGTGGGTTCGATAAATCCGCGCCCAAAACGGCTGCGCCGGATAAATCCGAACGTATGCAAAACTTGGAGGCCCGCAAAACCTTCAAAAAGGATCGTGATACACCTGGTGATGCCGCCGCAAACAGGGGTAAGGGCGGTAAGGGTAAAGCACCTAGGGTTGCAAGGCAGACAAACGTACTGCCTGTGAAGCCAAAAATCTCAGCTGCGGAGGAGCTTCGTAGATCGAGTGAGCCAAAGGTCATTACAATACCGGCTATGCTCACGGTTAAGGAGCTTGCGGAAAAAATGGGCATCTCCGGTACGGATTTGGTCAAAGAGTTTATGAAAAAAGGTCACATGGTGACTATAAATAAAGAGATTACTTACGAGCTTGCTTCGGATATAGCCCTTGGCTTTAACGTTATTGCGGAAGAGCTTGTCGAGGTCGATATATTCGAGTCAACTTTCGTAGATATGCCGGATGACGAGGATTCGCTCCTTTGGCGTCCGCCTGTCGTCGTCGTTATGGGGCACGTTGACCATGGTAAGACGTCGCTTCTTGACGCTATACGGGACGCTCGCGTTACAGAGGGCGAGGCCGGCGGTATTACACAGCATATCGGCGCGTATCAAAAGTCTATAAATGACAAGCTCATCACATTCCTGGACACGCCCGGCCATGAGGCCTTCACAGCCATGCGTATGCGCGGCGCGCAGGTTACGGACATCGCGATACTCGTAGTCGCCGCGGATGATGGGGTTATGCCTCAAACCATTGAGGCCATAAGCCACGCAAAGGCTGCAGGCGTTGAGATTATTGTTGCCGTAAACAAGATAGATAAACCCGGCGCGAACCCGGATAAAGTGAAGCGCGAACTTTCCGACCACGGTCTTATCGTGGAGGATTGGGGCGGCGAAACTATTTGCGCCATGGTTTCCGCCAAACAGCGCGAAGGTATAGACTCGCTTATGGAGATGATCCTACTCGTTGCCGATATGAAGGAGCTTCGCGCTAATCCTGATAAAAAGGCACGCGGCGTCGTTATCGAAGCGAACCTGGATAAAGGCCGCGGCCCTGTAGCTACGGTCCTCGTGCAAGAAGGCACGCTTAAGGTGGGTGACCACGTAGTATCGGGCTCCGCCTATGGGCGAGTACGCGCGCTTATTTCCGCAACCGGCAAGCGCGAGCAGTTGGCCGGCCCATCAACCCCGGTAGAGATTACGGGCCTGCATGATGTACCTAGCGCCGGCAGTAAGTTCTACGTCGCCAAAGATGAAAAAGAGGCGCGTACTGTTGCGGAGAAAACCATTGCCAAAGGCCGCCGCGAAATGAATCAGCTCACATCCAAGGTATCGCTGGATGACTTGTTCAACCAAATACAGGCTGGCAAGGTTAAAGAGCTTAACGTTATATTAAAAGCCGACGTACAGGGCTCTGTTGAGGCGCTTCGCCAGTCATTGGAGAAGCTTTCGAATGAGGAAGTGAAGGTGCGTACGATTTTGGGCAACGTTGGTGCAGTTACGGAGTCTGATGTCGCCCTTGCCGCAGCGTCTAATGCTATTATAATCGGCTTCAATGTGCGTGCGGAGGCTGCCGCTAGCAATATGGCGGCGGAGCAGAAAGTGGATATACGCTACTACCGCGTAATTTATAATGCAATAGAGGATATCACCGCCGCTATGAAGGGATTGCTCGATCCGGTTTTCGAAGAAAAGCACCTTGGTCGCGCGGAGATACGCCAAATTTACAAAGCGTCATCCATCGGCAATATTGCCGGATCGCATATCACTTCAGGTAAATTTATACGCAATGCACAAGTGCGGATCGAGAGAAACGGCATTATCGTGTACGACGGAACGCTTGCATCGCTCAAGCGCTTCCAAGACGACGTGCGAGAAGTAGCTACGGGTTATGATTGCGGCTTGGTCTTCCATAGATTTAACGATATAAAGGAAGGCGATATCGTAGAGGCATACGTGATGGAGGAGATTGAGAGGTAGTTGATAACGTGGGGGCGAACTTTGTTCGCCAGAGTTACTGTACTGTATACATGGCGACAACGTAGGGGCGAACTTTGTTCGCCAGAATTACTGTACTGTATACATGGCGACAACGTAGGGGCGAACTTTGTTCGCCAGAGTTACTGCATTGTATACATGGCGACTTAAGGTCGCCCCTACGGATGACGGCATGTGAGAGATGCCACGAATTACGGTTGCGGCTTGGTCTTCTATAGATTTAACGGTATTAGGGAAGGCGGTATCGTTGAGGTTTATGTGATGGAGGAGATTTATACCCGTGACGGTTTGTCGTGCCACGTTCGACGCGGTACGGCAATAACAATGTCCGTAATTTCTATACTGCGATTTATTCAGGAGGAAATGAACCCAAATGCAAAAGAAAAATAATAACCGCCGCAGCCGCATAAACGACGAGGTTACCCGCGTATTGGCGGACATAATACGCAGCGAGCTTAGCGACCCGCGCATTGGCGTCGTTACGTCTGTTACCCGCGCTGAGGTTACGCCGGATATGAAATACTGCAAGGCATATATCAGTATTTTAAGTGATAATAAAAGTGACGTGATGAAGGGGCTTCTTAACGCGGCGGGTTATATCCGCAAATTGCTTGCGGAGCGCGTAAACCTACGCCAAACGCCGGAGCTTCACTTCGTACACGACGATGCGGTGGAGCATGGGCTTAAAATCTCGCGCCTTATTGACGAAGTGGTGAAAGACATAGTCACGAATGATACGGATATAAAAAATAATGATGAATAACTTCATGGAATATACCAACGACTTTAAAACTGCGTTAGAGGCTGCAAAGCACCACGGTACCGCAATTATTGCCGGTCACACGGATCCGGACGGAGATTGCGTCGGCGCATGTTTTGCACTAGCGCTTGCTTTTACCCAAATTGGGGTAAAGCCTGTTATTTTATTGGAATCTTTCGGTGATTCGTTCGCTTACCTTAACGGAGCTGAGTATATTTTTACCGGGGATCTAAACGGCGTAAACATTACGGCGCCTTTTTTTGCCGTTGACTGTGCGGATAAAACGCGCCTAGGCCGGTTCGCTGGCTTGCTAAGTGAAGACCGGCTTTTTATCAATATAGATCACCATCGCAAAGAATTTGAACTTGCAGACAACTTAGGTATGGAGATAGACATAACAGATACAGCCGCAGCCGCAACCTGCGAGCTGTTGTTTCATTTACTGAAAAATGTAGGGATCGAGATAACGAAAGATATCGCTGCCGCGTTGTATACTGGTATCGTTACGGATACGGGCGGTTTCCGTCATAAATCCACAACATCGGGTACGATGCGCGTGTCGGCTATTTTGATGGAGGCGGGGATAGACTTTAACTATATCCGCCGCAAAAACCTGCATGAGCATACGGCGAAGCAGGCATATATGCTTGCGTTGGCCGTATCTTCCATGAAAGTATATGATGACTGTAAGTTGGCGATAGGTACGGTTGAACACAGCCAATTTATAGCATACGATGCCGTAGCCAACGACTTTGAGGGAGTGGCGGATTACCTTCTCAACACAGAGGGTGTTGAGGTAGCAGCTCTTATTACCGGTCGTGAAGTTGGTAGCTTCAATATCAGTTTGCGTTCTTTGTATATTAATACCCAAAATATCGCCGTAAAACTCGGAGGTGGTGGGCATGTGCATGCGTCAGGCTGCAAGTTTTCCGGAAGCTTGGAAGAGGCGAAGGCGTTGCTTCTATCACTCGTTGTGGAAGAACAGGCTAGGGGTGGTATCGTCTGCGTATACAAACCGCCGGGTATGACGAGCCATGACGTTGTAAACCGCATTAAACGAACATACAAACTAAAAACGGGTCATACCGGCACGTTGGATCCGGAAGCGGAGGGTGTTTTACCTATCCTTATCGGTAAGGCGACGAAGTTATCAGACAAAATGATGGCTAGTGATAAATCGTATAGGGTGGAGATAATTTTCGGTGAAGAGCGTGACACGCAGGACGCGACGGGTAATGTTACGAAAACTGCTCCTCTTACGGCTATAAAATCTTCGGTTATCGACACCATAAATTCATTTATAGGTGAAATATCGCAAACTCCGCCAATGTATTCCGCGATTAAAATTGATGGTAAAAAGTTATATGAGCTTGCGCGAAAGGGCGTAACGGTAGAACGCGCACCGCGTTTGGTAAAGATTTTCGGCATTGACGTCGTTGAGTTGGAGTTGCCGTATAGGGCTGTCATTGACGTGCGTTGCTCCAAAGGCACATATATGCGTACGCTTTGCGAGGATATAGGCCGTGCTCTATCGTCAGCCGCGCATATGGGTAAGCTTGTACGTACGGAGGCGGCCAGATTTACGCTGGATGACGCCGTGCCGCTTGATAAGATTATAAAATCGCAGAATCCGCGTCAATACATAATTTTGCCGGAATCTAGAGGTTTTTAAATGCGTGCCGTTGCGATAGGAAATTTTGACGGGGTGCATACCGGACACAGGGTTTTGCTGGATAGGTTAAAAACGGAGGCGGCAACGGCCGGCCTTGCGCCGGCGGTAGTTTCATTCGATCCGCATCCTTTGAAGGTCATAGGTTCTCACGTTGGTTCATATAAAACACTTTTGACGAATGGCGAGAAAAAGGAGATAATTACCAATCTGGATATAGAGTATATAGATTATCCTTTTACGGGAGATACATCGTTGATGTTGCCGGAGGTTTTTTTCTTTCAAGTTCTAATGCAAGAAATTAAAGCAATGGTTGTTGTTGTGGGTGAAGGGTTTCGCTTTGGCAATGGCGGTAGCGGCAATGTTGTTGCATTGAATGCTTTAGCCGTTCGGTATGGCATTAAGGTTTTCTCCGTTCCGCATATAAATATGAAAAATAAATGTGAAAAAATTTCCACAAGCGTCATTAAGCAACTTATTTCACAAAAGAAATTTAAAAAAGCCGCGGAAATGCTGCAATATGAGTATTTTGTCACCATAATAAACGGTGTGGTTAGCGAAGATAAGCTCATACCGCCAGATGGGATTTACGCGGTTAATATCCTTCACAACGGGAAAAGATATACTGAAAGAGAAGCGCGGGTAGAAAACAACGTCATAACCACGGATTTTAATACGGATGACAAAGGCTATCGCGTTATCTTCATATAAAACTTTTTCGGGAGTGATTATTGTGAAAAACATACTACTAGCTTTTTTAGTTTCCGGTATTTGCCTTTTGGCGTCCGCTTCTTCCTGGTCTCCGCCTGTGATAGAAAATGTGCCTCATGGTGTGTTTAATCCATTCGATTCAAAATATGGCAGCCCTTATACGGCCGAGGGAAAGTTAAGCAATAAAAAGATGAGCTGGGGTTATGGTAAAAATAAAAACCACCAACCGCCAACCGCTCAATATGAGTTTGATATCCGCCAGTTCGGCGGGTATTATTTAGGGGATATTACCCAAAAAGAAATTTACCTTACTTGGGATGAAGGATATGAACAAGGCCATACGGCGCAAATCCTTGATGTTTTATTGGAAAAAGACGTGCAAGCGGCTTTTTTCGTCACAAAGCCATATATTAAATCCCACCCTGACTTGGTAAAGCGGATGGTGGAGGAAGGTCATATTGTAGGCAACCACACAGCGCGACACAAACCAAGCCCAGAGCTAAGCGATGAGGAATTTGTTTTTGAGCTGAGGACGACGGCGGATTATTTTAAGGAAGTTACGGGGCATGATATGCCGCTGTTTTTCCGCCCGCCAGCTGGGGTGTACTCGGCGCGTACGCTAAAATTGGCGCAGGATATGGGGTATAAAACCATTTTTTGGTCGCTTGCGTTTGTGGACTGGGAGATAAACAACCAACCTGGCCAAACCGCGGCCCTAAAAGCCGTGACAGGGTACACGCATAATGGTTGTATTATCCTTTTACACGCCGTTAGCGAATCTAATACACAGGCCTTAGCCGATGTGATAGACCAAGTCCGTGAACAGGGTTTTGTCTTCAAGTCGCTTGATGATTTACCTAAATACAGAGAGTAAAATAAAATAAATATCGCGTGAGGCAGAATATTATGAATCTTAAGATTGACTATAACCACATGATGGCCGATTTTATCGGTGATAAGGGCGTTTCGCTGGGGGAGATTAACGCCCTTTCCCCAAAATTCCAAGCGGCGCACGAGGCAATGGTTACGAAGCGTGGCTTAGGTAAAATGGATTTCCGCGACCTACCCCACAACCAAGAGGGGATAGTACAGGATATCCTTGCTTACAGAGACGCCATGAAAGACGAAGTTGATGCGTTTATTGTGCTGGGCATCGGTGGGTCGGCGCTTGGGCCGATGGCTGTCCAGCAGGCTATAAACCATCCGTATTACAATGAGTTGCCGCGGAGCGCACGTAACGGGTTCCCTCGCTTCTACGTGGCCGATAACGTAGATCCGGAGCGGCTTACATATTTGTTCCAAATCGTAGACCCGTGCAAATGCCTGTTTAACGTGGTTTCAAAATCCGGTTCTACATCCGAAACGATGTCGCAGTTTATGTACATCCAGCATCTGCTTGAAAGCAAATTAGGCAAGGAAGGCGCACGCCGCCGCATTGTATGCACGACGGACGAAAAGAACGGTAACCTTATAAAAATCGCAAAGGAAGAAGGGTATAAGACTTATTTTATTCCAAGTGGTGTCGGCGGGCGTTTCTCCCAGCTAACGCCTGTAGGCCTTCTTCCGGCGGCTTTTTGCGGTATAGACATACGCGCGCTGCTTGAAGGCGCGGCGGTTATGGATGATCTGTGCAAAAACGCTGAAATAGAGAAAAACCCGGCTTACATTTACGCGGTATTACACTTCATACTTATGCAAAAAGGAGTAAACATCAGCGTTATGATGCCATACGCCGACTCGTTAAGATACATGAGCGACTGGCATGCCCAACTGTGGGCGGAGTCGCTTGGCAAGCGGTTTGACAACGCGGGCAATGAGGTTTTCGTCGGCCAGACATCGGTTAAGGCCATGGGCGTTACGGACCAGCACTCGCAGGTGCAACTCTATACCGAAGGGCCGTTTGATAAAATCATCGTCCTCCTTGGCGTGGATAACTATCGTGAGACTTTAACGATACCAAAAACATACCAGGACGTAGGCAGCCTTGGTTTTCTTGGCGGCATCACGCATAATAAGTTGATACAGGTTGAGCAGATGGCGACGGAGTATGCCCTTTTGCAGGCCAAACGTCCGTCGATGACGATAACGTTTGATAAAGTGGACGAGCATAGCGTTGGCCAGCTCTTGTACATGCTGGAAGTTGCCACGGCCTACGCAGGTGAGCTTTTGGACATAAACGCCTTTGACCAGCCCGGCGTGGAGGAGGGCAAAAACGCCACCTACGCATATTTCGGCCGCCCGGGGTACGAGGAGAAGAAGAAAGAGCTTGACGTGCGCCCGGCGAAGAAGGGTGAGTATATTATCTAACGTAGGGGTGGCAACTTGCCGCCAATGCAACCACGGGAAACCATTAAATTGGAGATTGTACAGATGAAAAGCGTTCAAGAATTCACCCAACACCTTACCACAAAGCGAAAAGGCCAAAAATACATTGAGGAGCGCGCCAATTTCATACAGCGGTTCCATAACTGGCTTGGTTGCAATCCGCTCACCGTCTCCAAAATGGACACCTTTGTCCGTCAAATGTGGAGCGGCTATGTCAGCAGGGATAAAAACACCTTTCAGTTTATGAGTGATTATGCCGAGTTTTGCGGGCATACCGCCGATGTATTCAATGAATTTGTCCGTGGCCTGTTTGAGAGCGAAGCACGTAAGGCGATGAAGGTATATAAGGATTTTATGGTATATATACCGCCTACCACGAAAATCTCCCCAGTGTATCTAAATGGATTGGCAAACGATGAGTTTGTGGACGCGTTTTTGTCTTTGCAAAGATTCCTATATACCGTTTACGATGCAATAGAAAACGGCTCGCCGACGGAATGGGGATGGAATGATTGGAAAGACTTAACCTGGTACGGCATTATCCACAACCGCGTTATCATACTCCTTAATGCGTTGGTCGAATGCGGCAGTTTGGATAAAAATACGCTTCTTATTGATAAATATCTTTTTAACGAACATGCAAAGAAAAAAATTGACGAACAGCTAGTTTGCAAGCCGCCGCAAAAAACGAAGATACTGTTAGATGGATTATCTCAGAAAGGCTTACATATCGAAGGGTTTGATGATGAAAACATGCCGTTTTTTACTGTTTCGTTCCCTACTCATCCAAAGGTAATAACTGTTCTTTGGTCTTATTTTAATGATCGAAATGACAAAACGGCGATACCGATACGTTATTTTTCTTACCGTTTCGTTGAGGATACTGCTGTGCAAACCCATGAAACGCTGTTCCTAGCCATGACCGACGGTGAACCCGAGCATATACGCGAAATCTATTACTGGTCTTACGATGAAGCGGTTAAACATGGTTTTGTACCAACAGGCACCGATAAGATGTACTGCTATCTATATAAAAAAGGCACAAAGGAATGGCTGCTCCTCGGTAAGGGTTCATCATACCATGAGTCGGAGTTTCTGCATAGCATTAATTATTCGATAGCCGCAAAATTCGGGTTTCCGAAAACTTATTATACTCATCCCGACAGAATAGAATGGCTGAAGCGTCGCTTTCCCGCATCATTCAACGACCATTGGGGCGGCTGCCACAAATGCAAGGAAAAGAAGGGGACGTTAGAGGAGTGCGGGCATCGCGTCATTTTCGATCAAAATAACCCAAAATATCGATGTATAAAAGGTTATTTTTATTTCAAAGACCCGACGTTTGATGATGTTAAAGAAATACTGGAGCTGTATAAAATAGAAAATAGGATAATTTAACAAATTTACACTAAGTGGGGAAGTATGGATCTTTATCATTATTATGAAAAAAGCAAGGGGCCTTTCTTAAGCCTGTCCGCTTTGCCTATAAATGAAGCGGTTGCGATACAAAACCAATTGGTTTCCGACAACAAAACCTTTGCCGCGCAAAGGAATGAAAAATATTTACCCCGTAGGCTTGAAATTGAAGGAATCGTCCGTAATCTATTTATTGAGAAAGGCGGAAAGCCCGAAAAATACACACCGCATTACTTTGCCGTTGGCGAATGTCCTTGGCTTGCTACTTGGTATCAGCAAGCTGATTTTATAAAAATCCCGATTACCGAATTTGATTTATTGGCTGTTTCATTCACATATGGAGATACATTTCCGACTTTCAGTTCAAATGTTAACGATGGCATGGAATATCGGAAAACTGTGTACACATATGAGGAAATACTGAAAATAATCGGAAAATACGGTATGCCGCAGGACAGTTGGGATAAACCGGTGTATGCACAGCCCAGTTATGTGGAAGCGCAGGTATGGAGCGATAAAGTCATAAACAAATATCTTTAAACAAAATTTATTACATAAAACATGGGGGACATTTATGAAATACTTAAACATCGGCAACCAGATCAAAGCGTCGGAGATATCTCTCGGGATGATGCGGATCCCTGGCAAGTCGCTTAAAGAAATCGCGGAGCTTGTAGACACCGCGCTTGGATGCGGCATCAACTTTTTTGACCACGCCGATATCTACGGCGGCGGCAAGTGCGAGGAGCTATTCGCAGACGCCGTCGGCATGAATGCGAGTGTGAGAGGAAAGTATATAATACAGACTAAATGTGGCATTCGCCCAGGCTTCTTCGATTTCTCGAAGGAACATATCCTTAGTTCCGTAGACGCAAGTCTTAAACGCCTTAAAACTGACTATATTGACGTTTTGCTTCTGCATAGGCCGGATACGCTTATGGAACCGGAAGAGGTTGCTTCGGCCTTTGAAATACTTAAGGCGAACGGCAAGGTAAGGCATTTCGGCATGAGTAACCAAAAACCCCTGCAAATCGAACTTTTGCAAAAATACCTAACGGGCGTCGGTATCGACATTATCATAAACCAATTGCAGTTTAGTGTTACGAACACGGGCATGATTGACAGCGGGCTGAATGTGAACATGCAAAACGCGGGGTCCGTGAACCATGACGGCGACGTACTTGAATATTGCCGCCTCAAAGACATAACTATTCAGACCTGGTCGCCTTTTATGTACGGGTTCTTTGCCGGCGTTTACCTTGGAAATAATGAAAAATACGCTGCACTCAATGAAACGATTGATAAATACGCCAAAAAATACGGGGTGACGAATTCCGCGATGGCGATAGCGTGGATATTACGCCATCCGGCGGGGATGCAGCCTATCGTCGGCTCTACGGATAAAACTAGGGTAGCGGAGATCTGCAAGGCGTCCGGTGTAAGCCTAACGCGCGAGGAGTGGTACGATATATATAAATCGGCGGGGAATATATTGCCGTAGCTAGTATCATATAGAGGAATGTTCGCAGAATAACTACATGCGTAGTTATTCTGCGAACAGGCTGGGACGCTTACGCGTTGCTCAGCCCTACTTTGAAATAGCAACAAAATTTTAGCAAGCTAAATTTTGTTGCTATTTCAAAGTAATTCCTCTATAAAATATGCAACACTTAAATTACGTTAAAAATCCTTGCCGAAAAATATTTTTTACGCAAGGATTTTTTATTTAAATTCTTGTATCATTACATTCAAGGAGGAATAATTATGGAGTGGCTTACCCGGATAAGCGACGCAATCGATTTTATAGAAAAAAACATCGCCGAAAAAATCGATTATACGGAAGTGGCAAAAATAGCGTGCTGTGCCGTTACACGGTTTCAAAACATGTTTATGTTTATTACAGACATAACGCCGGCGGAGTACGTCCGAAGAAGGAGAATGTCGTTGTCTGCAAAAGAACTATTGGGTAGCGGCATCAAAATCATAGACTTATCGTATAAATATGGATATGAATCTCCGGAAGCGTTTACGCGCTCGTTTAAGGCCTTTCATGGGATTTCGCCGTCGGACGTACGGAAATTTGGTAAGTATATTGAGTATCCGCGCATAGCGTTTAAATTACAGATACAAGGAGGGCATTTTATTATGGATTCGGGAGCGAAGTTTGAGGTTTACAAGGATATACTTGTAAAGATGGAGATTATTGAGCTGGCGGAAACATTGAAACTTGTGGCCGTAACAGGTGAGTATTATCCGAGTTTTCAGAACATAGGCGTATACCACGAAAAATACAAGGCAAATGTAGCAAATAAATATGAGCCTTACATTGAACTTGGACTTGCTAGCAATGTAGACAAGCGGGCGTGGTATATGTTTGGTTGCCAGGTAACGTCAATCGGTGAATTGCCTGAAGGGTTGGTCGGTGTTGATATGGGGCTTAAAAAAT
>WQWB01000047.1 GCA_009785555.1 Defluviitaleaceae bacterium
ATATTTTTACTTAGTATTGATGAAATAATTAAATACTTTACCGGCGGAATGCCGCTTGTAAACTTGGGTGACCCAGACATACTGGGCTGGACGATAGACGGCATTAACCCAATAAACGCTGTGTCCAGCGGCCATGGCGCAACAAACTGGTGGTGGCTGCGCTCACCAGGCAAGCATGCCTTCCACGGCTCAACCGTCGTTACGGAAGGCGAGTTAATTGTGTATGTGGAATACGTGCACCGCCACGGCGGCGTTCGGCCGGCAATGTGGGTTAGGGTTATTGATTAATGGAATGTGGCAGAAAAGGAGTTATGGATGAATAAATTTAAAGATTTAAGTCCGCGCTATGCGGCGAAAAGGCAGTATGTTGTGGATGATTTTCACGGCGTTAAGGTTGCGGATCCGTACCGTTGGCTGGAAGATGATGAGGCCGACGATGTAGCCGAATGGTCTAACCATCATAGGAAGTATTTTGAGGATTATATCAATAATTTCCCTATAAAAAATGAGCTCAACAAACGAATTACCGAGCTTTGGGCTTATGAAAAATGCAATGCGCCCAAGTACGTAAATGGTAAATACTATACCTGGCGCAATAACGGCCTTCAAAACCAATTTGTACTTTATGTCTCCGATAAACTCGACAAGACCGGCAAAATTGTTTTGGACCCAAACACTTTATCGGATGACGGTACCGTGGCCATCGGTTCATACGCGTTTTCCAAAAACGGCAGGTACTTCGCCTACGGCCTTTCCAACAAAGGCAGCGATTGGCAGAGCATCCATATCTTAAACCTTGAAACCGGCGAAAACATGCCCGATATACTGCATCACATGAAGTTTAGCGGCATTACATGGATGCCCGACGACAGCGGCTTTTTCTACACCCGATACCCAGAACCTGCCGAGGCTGTGATGGAGCGTGAGGCCCTCTTTTCCATGGTATGCCTACATAGGCTGGGGACTGAACAGTCTGAAGATTTGGTAATCCACAAAAATGATGGTGAACCTAACTGGGATTTCAGGGTCGAAGCCGACGAAGAAAAGAAATGGCTGTTTATGTCCGTTACAAACAGCACTTTACCCGTCAATCAACTACACTACAAGCCAATAGCCGACTTAAGCGCTCCATGGGAAATCATAAGCGATAATTTTGATGAGGGGTATTTTCCCATCGGCGTGGCAGATGATATCGTATATATCCACACTCTGAAGGACGCACCCTTCGGCAAAATTATTTCCTTGGTACTCACCGGGTCGGATAAAGGCAAATCGGTTGAAATCATACCCGAAAAAAACAAAACATTGGAGTACGCATACATCGCGGGTGGCAAGATTCTCATAAACTACTGCGAACATGCGGTAAGTACGCTGTTTCTATACGATATTGACGGTGGAGGCGAAATAGAGATCCCTATGCCAGCCCCCGGCACGGTTTATTCCATATCGGCAAGCCAAAGCCGTAATGAGATGTTCTTCCAATTCGGCTCTTACCTTTACCCTGCCGCCGTTTTACGTTACGATATCGCCACAGGTGAAATGTCCACACAGTTTATGCCCAAAATAAGCTTTGACTTTGGTGCGTATGAATCTAAGCAGGTATTCTACACATCGAAGGACGGCACAAAAGTCCCCCTCTTCATTACCAAACGCAAAGATATAGAACTTAACGGCAAAAACCCGACGCTTTTGTACGGCTACGGCGGATACAACGTAAGTATGACGCCGTCGTTCTCCGTAAACACAATTACATGGCTTGAGCAGGGCGGTATATACGCCGTCGCATGCTGCCGAGGCGGCAACGAATACGGCGAAGCATGGCATCGCGCCGGGATGCTCGAATCCAAACAGAACACGTTCGATGACTTCATAGCCGCTGCAGAGTATTTGATAGATGAGGGTTACACCGGCAAAGAGCATATCGGCATACAAGGCGGCTCCAACGGCGGCCTGCTGACGGGCGCATGCATGGTGCAGAGGCCGGATCTTTTCGGTGCCGTCGTTGTCGGTGTGCCGGTTTTAGATATGCTACGCTTCCACCTCTTCACCGCCGGACGCTATTGGACGGGTGAATACGGCGACGTAACCATAGAAGAGCATTTCAATTTTATGTACAGATATTCGCCGTTACATAATGTGAAGATAAACACAACCTACCCGCCAACCCTAATAATGACGGCCGATACGGACGACCGCGTCGTACCCATGCACGCCCGCAAGTTCTGCGCGACATTACAAGCAGCGGATGCCGGGGAGAACCCTATCCTCATCCGTATAGAAAAGTCCGCCGGGCACGGCGCAGGCAAGCCGACGGCGAAAATTATCGAATCCAGTGCGGATGTACTTACGTTCTTACTGGCAAATCTGAAATAAAAAAATTATATAATAACCGTACAACGAAGAGCGTCATTACGGCTCGTTTGCCGCCCGGCCAGTGAGTGTAGCGAACGAAGATGGGCTAGCGGGGGTTAGACTACGCGGTCCCGGGTTTGCCCCGGGATCTCGTGAGTATAAATAAAACAGGGGTAGTTAAATGTCTTTTGATCCAAAATATCAAAGCGATATTGATATAATCTTATCCCACCGGCGCGATTTAGGGTTCGCCTTTTTCGTGTATGGACAGCGCGTTTATGTTACTTGAACTCGGCATGACCGTGGCAGATCCAATTCTAAAAGCGGTTGCTGATTTATTTTTTAGCGTATGGCAAAAAGACAGGCGGTTTAAGGTTTACCCAACGGGTTGGATCCTTCCTTGCCATACCGCCTATGCCGCTAATTTAATGTGCCGCTTAGGATATGTCGGCGATGAACGGATACAGCAGACATTACGCTACTTTTTAAACACCACTTGGCAAGACGGAGGCTGGCGGTGCAATAAATTCTCATTTGGCCGCGGCCCAGAAACGGAGCATTCCAACCCGTTGCCCACGCTTAATGTCCTCGATGCTTTCCGCCACAGCAATTACTTTAACAACGAACCAAAACTCGATAATGCATTAAACTTTCTGCTTAACCATTGGACAATAAAAAAACCAATCGGCCCTTGCCAATACGGTATTGGATCACGGTTTATGCAGGTAGAGTATCCTTTGTGGTATTACAGCCTTTTCCAGTATGTTTACGTCCTGTCCTTTTACGATAAGGCAAGAAAAGACGGACGATTTATAGAAGCATTTCAAATATTACAAAACAAACTTGCAGATGGTATGATGGTTATCGAAAGAAACTCTTCCAAACTCTCTAAACTGTCTTTTGCAAGAAGGGGCATTCAAGCGAATTAGCTACAAAACGCTATAATGAAATCCTCACCAATATTATTGCCGTATAACTAAAATCCGCTCCGTAATGTCTAAATAAAACATATCTTCATGTAAATCCGCTGGTTCGCCGCCAATGTATAGTACACCATTAATTAAAACCGCCGCTTCAGGCAAGGTGATATAAGCCTGCGTGGTTACGTAATCTGTACGCACAACACGCGGTAGGAACATTTCGCCGGAAACGGCGGCTCTATATGCTTGAAGCACAGCTTCGTCACTTAAAAGCGTTGTGTTGTTGCGCCCTTGCCCAACGGTAAATGCCAGCTCATTATACCCAAAATAAACAATCGCCCGTACCCGCGGCCATTGTTCCGCCACCATTTCGTAAAAATCCACGATAGCAGAGGCGGCCTGCTCAGCACGGTAACGGTTATCTACGGTAGAAAAATGGCTGATGGACAAACCCGTTACCATAATTGGCCTTTCCATTTGATGTGCATGCATAAAATGCCTAAAATGCGGCATAAAGTCGTCAAACCCACCATCCGTATTTAAGTGCAATGGAATGTCTAGCCCTGCCCAATCCACATACCCATCACCCGGGAAGAATAGTTGGGCGGAAAAAACTTCCCAAACCTCCGTACTCCATACCATAACCGTATTAGGCGCAAACCGCCTAAAATAAAACACAGCGGAGCGATAAAAGTCAATATAATCATCGGCTCTAAACCCAAAATGCCGGGCAAATGGGTATAAATTTACAAAAATAGGCGTATTTGTACGGCCAAGCTCGATAGCAAGGTAACGCACCAAATCCAGATTATATATATTGCCGTAAAAAGGCGGTAAAATCGTAAGAAGAATAGCCTGCCCGGTTAAGGATGCAAGCAAAATATCGTTTGCCGGCGCAACGCCGCAAAGCGTCATTATAAGCGCGTTGATCGCGTGTTCGTGCCCCGTAAGCCGCTCGAAAGCCGCAAAATCGCGCGCACGCCGCTCCATGGAAATGTTTGCGCCAAGTAAAATGCCTTGCTGTGGTTCTAAAGGTGCAAGTGAAAGTGTAGTTTCCTGCAAAACGGTTAAAGTAATTGCGTCTTTATCCGTGTCATCTGTGTGATCAGTGGCTAGAAAAGCAGTTTCGGCATCTCGCCGCCCGGTATTAAGAATCCTGTCCGCGTCGTCAAAGATACGGCAGGCAGACAAAAAAAGAAATGAAATTACCAATATTAAAAATCTTCGTCCAAAATTGCAAAAAATGTGTTGATCGCCTCCAAATAATGGATAAAATATCCATCCCTGTTAAAAACTTGCAACCGCTTGTCAAAATTCTTATACGGTATACTCTTCCGCCCGCCGTTTTGCGCTTCTGCCCAATATTTTCGCAAGACCACAAACGGTAGCAAGAAATATTCATCATGCCTATTGAAATACACGAGCAAAAACGCAAATCCGCGCTGATCCTCAAAGTCTTTCATAAACTCTATCTGATGCGCGTGGATGTTCTGTATAGGCAAACTAGCCTGACCTGTCCCCTTCGCGTCAAAGCAGACGGGCAGCCCCTGCGCCGCACCGATATAGTCCACTGTCGATTTTTGGTCAAAGTACGCGAAACTAATATTGCGGTTTTCATCCAATCTTACCGGTGTGATAGGAGTAGGGATTTTTTGTATAATCGCCAGCCCCTTATCGCGGTACCGCTCATTCGTTAAATTAACAAGCTCCTCAAGCGTTGATCCGCGAAGGCCCTTTGAATTCCATGCCATGGTATTATTTCCTTATAATGGTTAGTTTATACCTAACAGTTTACATATAGACAGGGGAATGCCATGCCCTTCCTTCTTTACATAAGGCATGCATACCTTTTCCTTAATTTGCGTCAACACTCTGTTGTTTTATTTCGACTATTTACTCCTTTACACTTAAAACAAATTTTACCACACAGCAACTGCCCCGTCGCACCGCGGTTCGGTGCCGCCTACATATGAACCATATTCGTTCCGCCAAATAATCTGCCCCCTGCCAAACCCGCCAGAATCAATCGCAACCTGCATCTGATGCCCTTTACGCGCAAGTTCTTTCGCAACGTGCTGCGGAAAGCCATGCTCCACCGTAAACTGCCTACCCTGCATCCACTGCCACCTCGGCGCGTCAAGCGCGGCCTGCGGGTTGAGGCCGTAATCCACCGTGTTCATCACAACCTGCACATGCCCCTGCGGCTGCATGTATCCGCCCATCACGCCAAAGGGGCCAATGGCACGGCCACCCTTCGTCATAAAACCCGGTATTATTGTATGATACGTGCGTTTACCGCCAACCAGCACGTTTGCGTGGTTTAGGTCAAGCGAAAAGTCACACCCACGGTTTTGGAGGGCTATACCCGTACCCGGCACGACAAGCCCGCTGCCAAAGCCCATATAGTTGCTTTGTATATAAGAAACCATATTACCCCATTTATCCCCCGTACAGAGGTAAACCGTGCCGCCCTTGTTCGGCGCAATTGCAACCGGTTCAGCGGCCGTATCCGTAATTTTGGAGCGGAACAAATCTGCATAAGCATCGGTTAAATATTCGTTTGGCGATATCGTTAATCTGCTAGGATCGGTGATAAATTCCTTGCCTGCCGCAAACGCCAGTTTCATTGCTTCAAACTGACGGTGCAATCCCGTCACATCGTCTCTATGCGTAAACTCATAACCTTTTAAAATATTCAGCGCGATAAGCGCGACAAGCCCCTGCCCGTTAGGCGGAAGCTCCCAAACGTCATAACCGCGGTAATTTACTGACAGCGGCGCAACCCATTCATGTACATGCGATTCCAAGTCTTCTTTAGTTAAAAAACCGCCGTATTTAGCCGAAAACTCCGCAATCTCATTAGCCAAAGAACCATTATAGAATGATTTAGCGTTTGTTCTTCCAATCTCTTCCAATGTATTGGCATGTCCTTCAGATTTCCAAATTTCGCCGACTTCCGGTGCATTTCCGTTAGGAGCAAAGGTATCAAACCACGCCGCAAATTCCGGCCCATCAAATAATCTTTTATATGATCGATACGCCCCCTGCCAATACTTGGCCACAACCGGCGCAACAGGATGACCGTGCCGAGCGTAACCCACCGCAGGAGATAATGACTGCGACAACGCCAAATTACCGAAACGCCCCGACAACGCTGCCCACGCGCCGGGCGCACCAGGTACAGTTACGGGTAGAAATCCAAACTTCGGCATCTCCGCAAAACCCTTATCAAGCACTGCCTGTGCCGAAATGCCGGCGGGTGATTTACCGGACGCGTTTAGCCCGTGCATCTCGCCGTTCATCCAAACAATGGCAAACGCGTCTCCGCCAATGCCGTTACTAGTTGGCTCTACTACCGTTAGGCACGCAGCGGCGGCCACTGCGGCATCTACGGCGTTGCCACCGGCCTTAAGCACGTCAAGCCCGGCCTGCGCGGCGAGCGGATGCGACGTCGCTACCATGCCGTTTTGCCCCACAACAGGCGGCCGTGCGGTGTGGTATGGGTTGTAGTTTGCGTCGAAAGTCATAATAAGGCCTCCGTTTTGTTTTTATGTAGCTATTTAACTTGAAATGCGCTTATGCACTTCAAGTTAAACTCACATTGCCAAGCAGACATAACAGCAACTGTTATGTGAAATTGTTATAACCTGGAGATTGCGGATCAATTGGGGGGTAAATTTGAAATCCTAAATCAAACCGGGGCGTAATGCCGCGCAAAACAAAAAATCTGGCTGGGGTTAATCTAATTTATCCAAAACCGCATCAAGCGACGGCAAGGCCGGGATAGCCCCACGCCCCTCCACGCACAGCGCGGCCGCGGCGTTAGAAAACTCAAGGAAGTTGCCAAGCTCATCAAGGCTTACGTCCTCAGGTTTGCGCTTCGACTTTAGAAGGCAATATAAAAATGCACCCCAAAACGCATCACCCGCGCCGGTAGTGTCCACGGGATTGCATTTTGCGGCAGACGCTATAACGGCGCCGTCCTTTATTGCCGCCATGCTGCCCGCTTCACCGCGTGTCAACACGGCAACCTTCACGCCTTTATCCAGCAGGAAACTAAGCGCGGCAGACGAGTCGGCGTAACCGGTAAGAAGCTCCGCTTCCTCGTCGCTTATCTTCATCACATCGGCAAATTCGATGAGGCTACGCATCTGTATTTTGGCGGCTTCCTCATTTGGCCACAGGGACGCACGGTAGTTTGGATCGTAGGAACAGATTGCGCCGGCAGCCTTAGAGGTTTTAATCGCTTCATGCGTTGCCTCCCGCGCCGGTTCGTCCGTCAATGATAACGAGCCGAAATGGAATATCTTAGTGTTCTTAAGTATGTCCGTCTTTAATTCGCCTGGGCTGATTTGCGTATCGGCGCCTGGCTTCCTGGCGAAAGAAAAGCTCCGCTCCGCACCATCCAACTTAACAAATGCAAGGGTCGTAAAGAATTTATCATCGGAGATAAGGCCGGATGTGTCTACGCCCTTACCTTCAAGCACACCGCGCAGGAAATCGCCGTGCATGTCTTTGCCTATTTTACCTAGAAATGCCGTCTTTAAGCCGAACCCCGCGCACAAGGCCGCCACATTGGCCACCGCACCGCCGGCGTTTTGCTCAAACAACGCGTTTCCGCCCGAACCATGGCCAGATTGGCTATGGTATGTAAAGTCTATAAGCAGTTCACCTAATACAGTTATGTCGTACATAAAGTCTCCCCCTAATTTTTCGGTTTCTCACCATAAAACTGATAATAATCAGTCTTGATAGGCCCGTTAAACAGCTTGCGTTTTGCATCCGCACGACGTCCAAAAATTTCCTCAAAACTATCATCCGGCGTTATGACATAGACGGACCAGTTTTTATTGTTTCCCGTAATTTTTGATAGGGACGTAAAAACATCGCGCGCATCGTTAAGCTCACCCACACGCTCGCCGTATGGTGGATTGGTAATTATAATGCCATGCGTAGAAGGCAAGGTCTGCGTTTTAATGTCGGAGACATTGAATATTATACAATCCTCCACACGCGCGTTGGCCGCGTTTTGCCGCGCCAAGCGTATTGCCTCAGGGTTTATGTCCGCCGCGTGGATTTCTGGTTGGATATTTCTGTCAATTTTCGCGATGGCATCCTCCCGCGCCGCCTTCCACACAGACGTCGAAATCTGCGGCCAACGCTCCGACGCAAACCTACGGGTTAAGCCAGGCGCGATATTGCGTGCCATTAAAGCCGCCTCTATCGCGATTGTACCGCTTCCGCATAGCGGGTCAAAAAGGACGCGATCCTTCTTCCAATAGCTAAGCTCGATAAGTGCCGCCGCCATAGTTTCCTTTATCGGCGCACCGGCCGTACTTGGGCGGTATCCGCGCCTGTGCAGGCCAACGCCGGACGTATCGACCGTAAGCGTTACCTTGTCGCGAAGAAGCGCGACTTGTATTTTATATTCCGCTCCGCTCTCGTCAAAATAATCCTGCTTATATTTTAACTTCATCTTCTCTACAATGGCTTTTTTTACGATACGCTGGCAATCTGGCACGCTAAACAATTTGGATTTTACGGATTTACCCACCACCGTAAACTTACCGTCCCGTGGGATAAGCTCACCCCACGGCAAAGCCTTCGTTTTTTCAAACAACTCGTCAAAGCTATATGCCTCAAACTCGCCCACGATCAATAAAATACGGTCGGCAGAGCGCAGCCAGATGTTAGCAGACGGAATAGCGTCAAACCCGCTCGCAAACTCGATACGCCCATCCGACGATGCCGTAACCTTATAACCAAGCCGCATAACCTCACGCTTAACGGTAGCCTCCAGCCCGAAGGCCGCTGTTGCAATAAATGTGTGTTCCATATTTACTCCTTAGTTTCCTTTATTCCTCCGGACTGATCATTACACTTTATCAGTTAATAAATCTCCTTCCTGTGAACGGCAATCTCTCGAGGGGGTTTTATGCAAAGCTTCACTTTGTCATTTGCCATAGAAATTACCGTAATTTCAATATCATCATTTATCATCAAAGATTCATTTATCCTTCTCATCAACGCAAGCAATGCTCCACCCCGTTTTTAATCTAATTCGATAACGCAAACATCATAAAGCCCCGTCACAGGGTTACGTTTGTTTGCGTCCGCATACGCGCCGAGACCGCCCGGCAATAAGGCAGTTTCATTACGTCTCACCTGTTGCCCTAGCATTTCCCTGGCTTTCTCGAATAATTTCCTCTTCGCCGCCTTATCCTCAATTTTAAGGAACGGCGGCATATCGTTACCTTTTACCATTTTCAACCAATCGAGTATCATGTGTTCAATCAACAAATCCACACACACACCTTGAAATGCAGACAGGAAATTAAACAAACCCTCCGCGTATACGCAAAGCGGCTCGCCGCCATGCGGAACCGCTTTGCCTAGTGCATAGTAAAAACCAAAAGGTTCAACGCCCGCTGCACTTATGACATAGCCAATGCTTGACAAAAAGCGTTTTTTGTTGTATGTGTGCGACAAAGCATCCTCAACAATCTTTAATGTCTCCATATCACCACGGCTTAACCACGGCGTCGATATAACTTGGTATGGAGCGGTTTGGGAAAACTCAAAGACTTTGCCGTATTCTTCCCTTATCCTGCTGCCGTGAAGCATTTTAAGGAAACCAAGTTGCAAATTATGCGGCTTGAGGTTGTATGCTATATTAAAATCCTCCGACAAAAGAGGCAATGTAAGAAATGGCAAACCGACGATAAGATCGACGTGAACATGAATATTTCCCGGCTCTATTAATTTTTGTAAATTAGAGCAAGCCTTGGCCGTATCAGCGGCTCTGCCCACAGCCGCTAAGGTTTTTGGATTAAATGACTGCAAGCCCGCTTCTAGCTGTATGCGCCCGGACGGCGCGTTGTTAAGCAAAGCTATCGTCCGCTCATCAAATAAATCCGGGGCGACCTCGAAGTGAAAAATATTGCCTTCAAAGCGGATATCCATAACAAACTCAAAAAGTTTATATGCCCGCGCTTTATCCGCATTAAATGTCCTGTCCACAAACTTTATCGTCTTCGCTCCAGACATTGCCAGACAGACAAGCTGTTCTTTCGCCTGCTCCAGAGGAAAAAAACGAAGCGTTTCCGTTCCCGACATGCAAAAGGAGCAGCTGAACGGGCAACCGCGGGACGTTTCTATATACGCCAGCCGTTTTGATAGGGTTCTGCTATATTCCTCACCCGGATACACCGGCTCATTTACGGGCCTGCCACGTATTATTGGCGCAAGAGGTACACCCCGCATAAAATTATCCAAAAGCTCCGTAAGCGCGTGTTCACCTTCGCCCTGTACGACACAGTCAACACCGCAGGCTAGGCAATAATCCGCATTAGATGACGCCTCCGGCCCGCCGGCAATGATAGTTACACCTGGCAAACGTAGGCGGATACCCACCACCACGTCACGCAGAAACGCAACGTTCCAAATATACACGGAAACGCCGACTATATCCGGCGCACCATATACGGCGGCGTCAATTATATCGGATATGTTTTGGTTTATGTTGGTTTCAGCAACCGTTACATCAATGCCATGGCGCTTAACAGCTTCCGCCAGCGTCCACGCAGCAAGCGAAGTGTGGCTATACCGAGCGTTAATCGCCAGCAAAGTAAGTTTCTTCACTTACAAAATTGATACGGAGGAATATTCCACTTTAATTTCCTCATCCTTGGTCAAGGAAAGTTTTGCCTTATTGCCGTTTCCATCCTCTATGGTAAGTTTTTCCAATTCATGGTGTTTGAAGAAGTTTACAACGTCAGCCTCAACAAATGCCGCCCAACCTGCACGTTTAACAGCCTCTTTGTTAAAAGACGCTTCAATATTTGTGTTTTTGCTCATAATTTTATTACTCCTCGTTTTTTATTATCCATTATATCACATTGTTTTGCAATCTTCAAATACTTTAACGATATAATCCACATTAGCCCGCAAACTTTCCGTCCCGTCAATTTCAATTATTGGACAAGTAAGCGTTTTTTCCCATTCATCTATTTTCGATATCGGACGTGTCTTTACAAACTCAAAAAAACCTCTCTCCTGCTCATACATATCGCCGCCAGTAAGTACCCGTTCCCCATACTTATCAAGGCTCCTTTGCTTTATACGCTTCATCCGCAGTTCGTACGGCGCGTTTATGCGTACAGCAAGTTTATAGTAACCAGGCATAATATCTCCCCAGTTTCCCATAACCGTGGAAAATACAAATTCACGATATTCTGTAATATCAGCCTGCAACAATTGAACAACCTCTTCCCTTGGCCGCGGCTTGCTGTACGGTATTTCTGACTCCAGAAAGGCATAGTCCTCTATGTCGATATGCTTAAAACCTAAAATACGCGCCAACTCGCGCCCCGTCGTCGTTTTGCCGCTACCGTTTGGGCCAAAT
>WQWB01000048.1 GCA_009785555.1 Defluviitaleaceae bacterium
AAGCGGCGGCAGATATATGCTAGGCAGCGCGATGAACCATGTCCTCCTACACCAATCCATTATCGGGCTTGAGGCTAAGCAGGCCCTGGACAAATACGGCATTACGCCAGACGTCGTCATTGCCAGCGCGGGAGGCGGATCCAATTTAGGCGGTTTACTGTCACCGTTTATGGCGGACAAGCTAAGGGGCAAAACGCATACGGAGTTTATCGCTGTCGAGCCGGCCAGCTGCCCAAGCCTTACGCGTGGACGCTATGCCTACGACCACGGCGACACGGGTAAGCTTACGCCACTGATGAAGATGTACACCGTAGGCAGCGGTTTTATGCCGTCGCCAAGCCACGCAGGCGGCCTGCGCTACCACGGCATGAGCCCGATCATTTCAAAACTATACCACGACGGGTATATGAAGGCGAAATCCTACTTGCAAACTGAGGTTTTTGAGGCAGCCAAGATATTCGCCCATGCCGAAGGCACGCTGCCCGCGCCGGAAAGCGCGCATGCCATAAAATGCGCCATTGACGAAGCATTAGAATGCAAAAAAACCGGGGAAAGCAAGGTTATTTTATTTGGCCTGTCCGGCACAGGATATTTCGACATATCCGCATACAGTGCCCACAATAAAGGCGATATGACAGACAAAGTCCCGACGGACGCGGATTTGGAACGCGGGTTTGCGTCGCTGCCCAAATTACCTTAACTTTATATAATACAATATTCCCAAGGGTTGAAACTGAATAATTTCAACCCTTATTTTTTTCTTGACTTCTTAATTACAATTTATTATAATGAATATATCGTTATTTTTGTTCATATGTTCACATAAATGGAAGGAACTTTAAGATGCCGAAAAGTTTTAATAATGACGAAAGGGATATTATCTACAAAAAATTAATAGGAGAGTGCAGAAAAAGCTGGTCGGCCGTAGGGTACAAAAAAACCGCCGTAGGCGATTTGTGCGCCAGTGCAGGTATCTCTACGGGCGCGTTCTATTCGTTCTTCAATTCAAAGGAAGATTTGTTCTGCGCCGTTATGGACGATTTCCAGCAAAGCACCAAGCGGATGTACGACGAAACCCTTTCCTCACCGCCTACGAAAACGGAGATTTGCCAAGTATTGAAGAAGCTGTACCTTGAATACGCCGAAAACAATATAATCACGAAACGGCATGGCTCCGACTACCAAAGCCTTCTAAACAAGCTACCGATAGAATGGCGAGAGCGGCACAGCAAAAACAGCGAAGCGAACTTATCTGCCACCCTTTTCTCCCACGATATAAAAATGAAGGTAAGTAAGGACAGGGCGCACGGAATAATTGACACCCTCCTGCTAACTGTGACAAACAAAGATATCATTAAAGATCATTACGAGATATTCTGCACGCTTCTTGATTGCGTTATCGACGAGATTTACGAATAAGCCAAAGGAGAATAATATGATAACTACCAAAAGGTTGGTTTTGAGAAGGTTTAACGAACAAGATGAATGCGCCTACGCCGATATAATGACAAAACCAAGCGTTTACCGATATTTAGGAACGGGGCAAGGCACCTCCAGAGAAATGATTGGACGAATGATGACATCATGGAGCGGTACGTTCGGCCATGGCCTTGGTGTATATGCCGTGCTTGAAATAGCTGGCAATAAGTTGATAGGGCATTGCGGTGTCCGCGGTCTGCCCTGCGGCCGCAAGGAGGTTTTGTATGCCTTTGACGACAGCGCATGGGGAAAGGGTTATGCAACCGAATCTGCGAAAGCCCTATTGCAGCATCATACTGCACGTCCACTAATCGCCGTGTCATACCCCGAAAACAAAGCCTCTATCGGCGTGATAAAAAAATTAGGGTTTTCTTATACAGGGCAAGAGGAGATGTTTGGTGTGATGTTGGAATCATTTATTTTAGTGTAAATTTGTATACAAACATACTTGGACGCTTTGGTTGAACACAAAAAAGAAAGGAAATAACATGAACAAGTTAATTCTACAGACCCACGAAATGTTTATATCCGCAGGATTCGACTACGCCATATGCGGCGGCTTTGCCTTGGACATGTACGCTGGCAAAGAAATCAGGGAACACGGCGACTTTGATATCCTGGTGTACAAAGAGGACAAGCAGCGCGCCGTACAGTTTATGATGGACAAGGGCTGGGATGTTCTCGGCAGGTTTGGAGAAAACGGCGCGGTTTGGCAATTTTTGTTCTATAAAGTAGCTGACATCAATGACTGCTTTTGGGACGCTTGCTGCGGCGTTTGGGCTATAGCTCCTGGCTGCCTACCCAATGTACTTGAAAAAATTGACCGTTTGAAAGGCGGCAGGCACGAAGTATATACTTACAAATCCCGTAAATGGCATGTGCAGGATGATATTGAATTTATAGAAATCGCGTTTGATACGAAAGACGGCAAAAATTATATAGCATTAGAAAAACCAAAAGTGGCACGCTCGCTAGATAAAGCAATTTTGCACTGCAATGACATACCGTATCTCGCTCCGGAGGTAGTGTTATGCTACAAATCGGGTAAGGGTTCTATGGAGAGTGCGTATGCAAAGCCAAGGACGGAAATGGATTTTAAGGCTATTATGCCGATACTTTCCGAGGAAAGCAGGAAATGGCTTTTGGATACAATAGACGAAATATATCCCGACGGTTATCCTTGGCTTGATGGTTTGATATAAAAAGGCAAAACAAAAATCGAATCTAACTATTGACAGCTAAACCGTACTATGGTATAATGCGGTTTGTAGTTGCTCTAACATGTCGCGTGTTTTATGTACCGTGGCGCATGTTGTGTAAAGCGGGTGTAGTTCAATGGTAGAACACCAGCCTTCCAAGCTGGATACGTGGGTTCGATTCCCATCACCCGCTTTTTTCGTGTTTTACACAAATAAAAGCGAGGTGCGGATATGGACGAAAAAGTATTTTTAGAAGAAAAATTAAACGCAGAAGAAACCCTGCAATTTCTAACAAAGGAAATCATAGCCGTTACTGCTACATTACAAAACAGACGAACGAACATCCAGGAGATTGAAGATAACGTACGTGCCGATTTCTACGGCGTGCGTATAGACGACAGGGAGCGGATGAACGAGTTTTCGCAGTACCTGTCCATCATGAAACAAGCCGCAAGCTCCGCCGACGTTAACGTACGCCTTTTGAATAAATACGAAAAGCTCTTAGACTCCCCCTACTTCGGGCGGTTTGATATACTTGAAGACGGCTTTAAGCATCCGGAAAAAATCTACGTCGGCTACCACAACCTTTATAATTTGGACGACGGGCGTATCTATATCTACGACTGGCGTTCACCCGTTGCCGCGGTATTTTACCGCTACGAGACGGGACGCTGCCACTACGACGCGCCCGAAGGCCGAATTGAAGGGGAGATGCTTCTCAAGCGCCAGTTAAAGTTTGTCGGCGGCGAGCTCTCGTATTATGCAGATAGTTCCTTGGTCATTAACGACGAAATCCTATTGGAGGCACTCAGCCGCAACACTACGACGAAAATGCGCACAATCGTGGAGACCATCCAGAAGGAGCAGGATAGGATAATCCGTGATATAGACAGCCATGCGCTCATAGTCAGCGGCGTGGCGGGCAGCGGAAAGACGAATATCGCCCTTCACAGGATAGCCTATCTTTTGTATGAAAATAAGGTCACCAAATTATCCAACAATAACGTTCTTATCTTATCACCCAGCGAGGTTTTCGCCGATTATATAGACGATGTCTTGCCCGGCTTGGGCGAGGAACAGGTACCGCGCCTTACGCTTGATGAAATATACGCAGAAAACTTACGTGGGGTAAATATCCAAACAAAATACGAATATTTGGATAAGCTTGCAACAAGCCCTTCTGATGCGGCAGAAACGCTGTTGCGCGTATACGGCGCCAAAACATCGGCCTTCGCCGCTTCGCTTATGGAAAAGTTCGCGGATTTGTATGAACGTAAACTCCACAAATTCCACGATATAAATTTGGACGGCAAATTATTGTTTACGAAAGAGGAGTTGAAGGCTATGTTTCTTGAAAACACGCCAAACTCTTCGCCGCTTGGCAAACTACGCCGCATACGCCGACGCGTTATGAACGAGGCTTCGCCTATCTTCAACGAAATGCGGGAAAAGCTCCGAAAAATCGTTAAAGAAAAAACCGACAACAAATGGGCATTTGAAGAGGACAAACGCGCAAACAAATTGTTGATGCAAATAAAAGAGCGGTTCACGAAATCATTAAAAAAACAGACAACCATAAACCCCGCGCGCCTGTATGCACGGTTTCTATGCGATAAGAAACTGCTTCTGAAATTGGCGAGAGAGATTGACGGTGCCGATAATCTGCTCCCACTCTTCGCCAGAGGCAAAAACGCACTTATAAACGGATATATGTCATACCCTGACGCAGCCGCCGCGTTGTATTTGGCGCAGTTACTCACAGGTTCTAAGGCATATTCTCATTACCGCCACGTGCTTATAGACGAGGCGCAAGATTACGGCATCGTTAATTACCTAACAGTTAAAAAACTTTTCCCCAATGCCCGCTACACCATTTTAGGTGACGTAAACCAAACTATCGGAGCGGACGCTCCGGACAGCTACTTTAACGACATTTCAAACACACTTGATCTGCCCAACACTGCGGTGCTTAGCCTCAGCAAGTCCTACCGTTCGTCGGCAGAGATACAGCACTTTTGCAACATGATAATCGGCAAGAAAGAAGCTGAAGCCTTTGAGCGCACTTCGGCCGCACCGGTGATAATTTCGGAAAACAAGGAAGAACTCCTCCGTAAAGCAAATGAAATATTGTGCAATTGCGAAGGCGTAACGGCAGTACTCACCAAAACGGCACTGGAAGCGCGCGACGTGTACGCCGGACTTCTGGTACCGGATAAGCAATTGCTGACGCACCGCAACGCAAAGATGTCAAAAGTCGTAAACGTATGCCCCGTATACCTAGCCAAAGGCTTGGAGTTTGACAACGTGATTATATGGGGTGCGGATTCATCGAACTATTCGTCCGAATATGACAGGAACGTGCTGTACGTAGCTGCAAGCCGCGCTTTGCATAGGTTATATATATTACACAGTGGGGAATTGACTGGGTTTTTGAAATGATAGACGGAGGAAAAATATGAGACTTGACGTGTTTTTGAATTTTGACGGCGACTGCCGCGAAGCGATTAATTTTTACGCCGAGGTATTTAAGGTTAGTGCGCCAAACAATATAATGACCTACGGCGACGCACCTGGCTTTACCGTTGCCGACG
Source organism: Defluviitaleaceae bacterium (assembly GCA_009785555.1). Lineage (GTDB taxonomy): Bacteria > Bacillota > Clostridia > Lachnospirales > WRAX01 > WQWB01. The sequence continues at coordinate 5,270 of WQWB01000048.1, forward strand.
AGCACAAGAACCGCGTATTGTACGCTACCTTACCCATCTTTGGCTGCAATGTCATGTTTTCCGACTGCGCGCCGGCGGCGTCGCATATAAAAGGCACAAACGTAGCCCTAACCATATCCTGTGCCGACGCTAACGAAATAGCGCGGGTTTACGATGCATTAGCGAACAGCGGCACGGTACACATGCCACTTGGCAAAACGTTCTTCAGCGAACTTTACGGCATGATAACGGACAAGTTTGCCGTAACGTGGCAATTGAGCTTGTCGGAACATTCCTCTATACATGAAATTTAACAGAATATACATGTAGAAAAATTGCGGGTTATGTTATATAATTTTTGTGTTTATATTTTAGAGGAGGTTCACCCGTGAACACAAAACCATACATATACCCGCAAAATTTCTATGACGTTTATTGCATGCAGGTTTCCGCAAGGCTGCAAGCAATTGATATTTTGCTTAAAACATGCGTTAACACTGTACCGCTAACAGAAGCCGCAACGGTTCTTAATGTTTCCAAAGACGAAATAAAAGTAGTAATGCGTAATTTAGGTATCATCCGTCTTACAAAAAAAAATTTCCATGAGATAATGCGCCGCGGTTCATCCTATATCTGTAAAACCCTAAACCGCTACGCGGAATTAAACTACCCCCATGTCTACACGCTGGAGCAGGTGGCCTACATATATAACTTGGATATTAACGACGTGTACCAAGCCGCGGAAATTGCCGGGGTACGGGAGGCAACGGAAGTAACTCTGCCGCTGTTGTTTTATCATATCTATGTATAATCGCGGCAATTACCTATAATACTCCCGACCCAAAAACAAGGCATTCAGCTTCCATTTTAACCCTTTTTCCGTTTCTAATCCAACCTTAAACACACCGTCCCTCTCCTGAACAAACGGTATTGTTTTGCATTGGTAAAACCCGGCGCGCTGCTTCTCTCCTTTTATTTTAGCGTTTATATGCGGTAATGTTATATGTGTAAGCGATTCCCCCTCCTCGTCGCCGGAGATAAGCAGGATATTGTATTTCCCTCTTGGTAGCTCGATCCAAAACTCGCCGTTATCCGTACCTTCAACAAAACTCCTCCGTATATCGTCTGGCACACCCCTATCGACGGACTTCAAGCCGTCGGTTTTAGCAAACCCGTAACCTAGATTTGGGTTGTAGGCATCCACCTCGATCTGCTTAGGCATCCCATAAAACACCATAGCCCTGCCCGACGGTATAAACCCACGATGGTAGGCATTGTCATAATCCTTTTCGGCCTTAACACCAAAGTCAAAGATATGCGGTAACATGTAATATTGATAGGTACTGCCTAACAAATACGGACATACAAAGGAATCAACGGCTTTATAAAAATCCGTATGCCTGTCCCCACCGAGAAATATACGCCTAAACGTCCCCGCCGCCGTTCTCATTTGCACTGTCGGCGCGGTTTTACTTTGCCTGGCCGGTTCGTCACCGTAACATATCACTTCACCCGCGTCAGTTTCCTTTGTTACAACAACTTGCATACCTGAAGAGCTTAATCCCGCAGGCACAAGGAGTTTTAGCAAAGATTTCCGTGTGGACAAAACTTTAATCCACACGGTCTTACCGCCAACTCTGGCGGCAGAAACCTCAAACCCGCCATGGGCAAGAAGCCTGTCAAACCGTACGTTATCCCATATACCGTAATCACCTTTGACAAAGTCGTCGTGCGGTTTGTACTGCGTTTTCATTTCTCGCATTCCGTCACTTCCGTTAGGTATGGCTGGGAATACCTCGATTATATCGTCAGAGGCAAGAAGCATGGCGTTCACCGCCATAACGACCCCACCCGACGGCTCCATCATAGCCGGCGGATATAATGGCGGCTTGGTAACGAGGCAATGGTTGCTGTAGCGTTCGGTTTCTTCATATCCAAGGCCGTTAGCGCGGGTAAAGTTATTTATGCCGTTTTCATAAAGTATACGCAGCGCGGCCGTACCTTCACCCAATTTCGCGGCGGCGGAAGCTACCCAACCTGCGCCGAAAACACCTATTTCCGTATTTCCGGCTGCGTACTTAACCGTGTTCTTGGCGATTATTTGAACAGCTTCCGTACTGCGTTTCGATATTTCCGTCCCCGGGAATATCGGCATAAGAACAGATGGATGGCGCAAGAAAAGATTATCGGGCGATAGAGGCGAATCCTTTAGCCGCTCGCCGTCTGCAGTTAGCGTATACTCCGGCATTTTTGCCAAAATGTCTATAAAATGCACTGAATCCTGTAATTTGCCTAATACCTCCGCGGCTTTAGCGGCAAACTTCAAAAGCTCCTTCATACAAGACACGGTAATTACAGAATCCACCGTTACGGGACCTTGCTCCGGCGATATGTCGTAATTTATGTGCAGCTTACCGTCTTCTCCAATCCGCGCAATTTTTTCAAAAAATGATATTTGCTTAACAAAAACGGGGTACGCCTTATCCCTTAAAAAATCAGTGTCTCCACTATAGGAGTAATAATGCCATAAAAACTGGGCACACCACGGTTGAATGCAATTATATAGCGAATGAGGATAATCTATCGCCCATGAATCCTTTATGCCGTAAAACCTCTCCGTGTACTTCTCCACGGCTTCAGCATGTTCTAAATATGCGTCGCAGAAAAGTTTGCCAAGCTCCAGCTGATTGGACGAAAACACAGGCCAAAACGCCTCCTGGATATTAACATCCCAATACCACATGCTCCCCCATAGGCTGGGTCTGCGGATGTCCCACAAGCCGTTTAAGCCGCACGCCTGCTTGAAATTTACGCCGTCAAACCCGCTTGCGCATGCCAAAGCGTACAGGTTTACATACCAAAGCGTTTCGAGGAACGGATCCGGCAAATCAATTGACGCGCGCCAATATCGGCGCCAATTTTCTTCATGTTCTGCGGATAATCTATCTTTGTTCACAATCAATTCGGCATTATAGGAAACGGCTTTATTAAAGGCGGGGAAGATAGATGCAACGACAAGACCTTTATCTTGCGTGATCGCCGTTTCACTCCGTTTTTCGTCATCATTATAGGCTATACGCTGTCTGATTGTGTTACCAAAAACATCAGCTGTTTTTAAATACCGCGACTGCCCAATATTACCAGGCGATGTTAGGTTTGCCTCACCCCATAAACCCGAAATAGATTCTGAAGTTTCAACGAAAACCCCATCCATACTCCCTGAGACCCATATTTTCGCCGAAACCTCGCCGCCGTCACCAACGCCGTTAAATAATACCACACCCTCTTCGATTATCAGTTTAAGCGTGAACTCTTTAACTTCTAAGGCCCTTGATAGCGGTATTTCAATCTCACCCGCCATAGGATAAGACGTACTACCCCATTTAGGGCGCGTTATAGTAGCAGACGAATGCAGGATATGATTATAACTCGTATACTCATAATCTGTGGCTTGCCTGGCATTGTTTATAATTTTAATATAGTCGGCATAAACTTTGGATGCAGGACGGTCTGCCGGCGGGTTTACAGTCGGCTTGCGGTTGTGGATGTCGTAATAACTGTCATAGTGGTTCATTGCCACATGCAAAACATCGTCCAAAAAAAACACCATCGCGCCCATACGGCCGTTGCCGAGGGGGAGCGCGGTATTCCAATGGTTAAACACGTTCTTAAACGTTATTTCGTGCGCCATCAATTATCTCCTTCAAAAACGCGCCCACCATGTAGTTGCGGATAAAGCGTCGACCTCTCGTATGGAATCTGCTTTTCAAACTCCAACGCAAGCACAGCCATCCCGGCCAAAGAATCCGGCGATTTAGGCGGTAGGTTTTTAAGTACAATTTTATGCGCGTCCTGTTCAAAATCAAGGCTGGTTTTGTCCTTTACGACCCACGCTGACTTTAATTTAGCAAACAGCCCTCCAAGAACAAGTTTTCCGTTATTAGGCCAAATTTGGTTATATACATACAATACATTGCCATCGTAGTGAGCATCGCAAACGCCGTTTGGTCTATGGAGCGGATTCTTTTTCACCGAACCGCCGTAGATCGCGTCACCGTTTTCTAAAAGCCATTGACCCACCGTCGTAAGTGGTTCGTAGGCTTCTTCGGGAACGGAGCCGTCCGGCGCGGGGCCAATGTTGAGGAGCAGGTTTCCATTGCTGCGCGTTACGCTTTGCAGCATTTTAATAATACGCGTGGCATTATAGCTATGCGGAGCGGCTTGAGCCGAGTCAACATAACCCCACGATATGCCGTTAAAGGTCATACAAGCTTCCCAGTCGCGGTCCATCGGTTTTATACTGCCCTCGGGCGTGCCAAAATCCTCTTCAAGCCGCGACCTATTATTTATAATAATATGCGGCTGGAGGCTGCGGACAATTTGGTTCATTTCAAGGGAATTCCAACCTTCCCAGGACTCCATCGGAGCCGGCACGTCATACCACAGTATGTCGATTTTGCCGTAATTTGTGCATAACTCACGGTTTAACTCGGTAATATAATCCGTAAAACGGCGGCGCGCTTCGCTATCCCGCCCCGCGGCGGGTGCGTCTATGTGCTTCCAATCCATTAAGGACGAATAAAACCCGATCTTAAGCCCAAATTCGCGGCATGTATCAACAAACTCCCGTACGATGTCTCGCTTAGAACCATAATTCATGCTGTTGTATGGATTAACTTTCGAATCCCACAAAGAAAACCCGTCATGGTGCCGCGTGGTTAATACGGCGTATTTCATACCCGCCCTAACGGCAAGGGCGCACCATTCCCGGCAGGCACCTGGCTTAACATGGAAATCCTCCGCCAGTTTCTCATACTCTGCGCCGTCGTAATTCTCAAGGGCTTGCAACCACTCGTTACGCCCTTCCAGCGCATACAGCCCATAATGGATAAACATGCCGAAACGGGCGGCGCGCCACCAAGCCATACGCTCATCGCGCGTAGCAGCGATTTTGCGCTCGTATTCTCGTTTGCTTAGAAGATTCTCTCGTTCCATAAACCCTCCTACAATTCTATAACCCGCCCATTATCAAGGCGCGACTCCTCTGCTGCAAAGCATAGCATGTGGTTCTCCGCCGAAATCGTCGCGTCGGAAATACCGTCGACCTTTTCGCCGCGTATATGCCTTACAAACGCGGTCATAATCCCCGCGTCGCCTCCGCCGTGGCCACCCGTAGAGGATGCGTCTATCTCGCGAGTCTCACCCGTTATAAAGCTCGTAACGATGATGTTTTTAGACGATGTATGCCCCTTAATCTGCCCCTTCGTACCCATAATCTTTATGGATCGGCTCGTTTCCGGCGTAAATGACGACATGGAGAAAATTGCGGTTATGTCGTCCTCAAACTGCATACTCACGACCTGATGGTCAACCACATCATTATCGCACTGGTATACGCAGCGGCCATACCAGCCAGTTTTAAGGGCTTCCAAGACTTCCTCATCCGTGGAATTAAAGCGGCCAACAGCGACAGACCGGAACCAGTCGTTTTTACTATTTAAGTATAGTTTACGAGCGTCGTATGGGCAATCGGCCACCGCGCACCCGTCCGTACAGCGGAACGGCGCATCAGGCGGACAGTTATCCTTATTAAAATACGTAAGCGATCCGAAAGACGAAAGGCGCAGGCATTTCTTACCTACCAGCCATTGCAGCATATCCATGTCATGGCATGATTTTGCGAGGATCATGGGGCTGCTTTCTTTCTTATTCCGCCAATTGCCGCGGGCAAAGCTGTGGGAATGGTGGATATGCCCAACGTTCTCATTATGCACAATGGTCACGATACGCCCGATTTCGCCGCTTTCTATAACGGACTTTATTGCCATGCAGAACGGGGTGTACCGCATAACATGGCAGACTATTACCTTTACACCTTTTTCTTCCGCCGCTTTGGCAACGGCCACACATTCCTCCGGGCTTGGGGAGATGGGTTTCTCCAAAAGTATGTCGTATCCCTTTTCTATAGCCGCCATAACCGGGCCAAAGTGCAGATCATCCGGCGTACAGATTATCACTACGTCGGCAAACCTATCGCGGGCAAACACGTCCTCCCACGTATTCAGGCGATTCTCTTCGTTTATATCATATTTTTCCGCAAAAGCATTTCTGCGTACCTCCACAGGTTCCGCAACCGCGACGAATTTTAAATCATCCGAATGGGAAATTGCATGGGGCGCGTATGAATTGCCACGCTGCCCAGCACCTATCATTATCGCTTTAAGTGGTGTCATAAACCCTCCTGCCAATCTTAATCTCAATCTTTTGTAGGGGCGAACTGTGTTCGCCAAAGCGTTACCCAAAAGGCTGCCAGATTATCTAGCAAATTCTGGCGAACAAAGTTCGCCCCTACTATAACCAACTCAAATTACCAATATATCTCCCAATCAATACTAAGCCGCGTTATAAGTTCTAACCAGAA
>WQWB01000049.1 GCA_009785555.1 Defluviitaleaceae bacterium
CCTAAGCTGCCGCCTGTACCCGGGTTTTCTTCCAGTAAGCGCCTACCTATATCTGTAGTGCTGGATGGGGACGGGATTACGGTGGAGCGGTACGTTTCCATCAATGCCTTGCGGTGCGGTTTTTGCTCACTGGATATCTTTACCATATAAACGGTAAGATCCATACCGTAATACGCGCACGCCATGGAAAGGGCGGTACCCCATTGCCCGGCGCCCGTTTCCGTCGTCAAATGGGTAACGCCTTGCTTTTTCGCGTAATATACCTGTGGGATTGCGGAGTTAAGTTTATGGCTGCCAGATGTGTTGTTGCCTTCCATCTTGTAAAAGATCTTTGCGGGCGTACCAAGTACCTGTTCCAGGCATTTGGCGCGCACCAACGGAGACGGTCGGTATGTGCTGTAAAAATAACGGATATCGTCTGGAATGGGGATAAACTCGTCCGTATCGTTAAATTCTTGGTTAACCAATTCCTCACAGAAAAGACCAAGCAAGGCTTCGTTGGGTAAAGCTTCACCCGTTTGTGGGTTTATCAGGGGCGGCAAATTTTCCGGCATGGCTACTTTTAAGTTGTGCCAGTACTTTGGCATTTCATTTTCTTCAAGGTAAATTTTGTACGGCGTATCTATCTTTGTTCGCTCCATCATCTCTATCGCCTTCCTTTACGTTTTTAATATAATACCATATTTTAAATAAAAGTCAAGTTCGTATAAATTATTGCTTGCATATTTTATGCCTTTTCTGTACAATATATATGAAATAATTATACAGGAATAAAATGGGAGATAATTATGAAAAAACTTATCGAAAAAATCTTTGGAACATACAGCGAAAAAGAATTGAAGCGCATCTACCCAATTATCGACAAAATCGACGCACTTGAACCGGTGATGCAAAAATTGTCTGATGTGGAGCTGTGTGCAAAAACAGACGAGTTCCGAGGCCGCCTGGAAAAGGGTGAGACGCTTGATGACCTTATGCCTGAAGCGTACGCCGCCGTGCGTGAGGCCGCCGTGCGCGCTATCGGCCAGCGCGGTTACCGTAGCCAGCTTATCGGCGGCGTGGTGCTTTTTCAGGGTCGTGTGGCCGAACTTAAGACGGGTGAGGGGAAGACGCTTACCTGCGTATTCCCTGGCTATCTGCACGCGCTTTCTGGTAAAGGCGTGCATATCGTTACCGTAAACGAATATCTGGCCAAGCACCAAGGTGAATGGATGGGCAGGATTTACCAGTTTTTGGGTATGTCTGTTGGTATACTGTTTAACTCCATGACTCCTGACGAACGGCGCGAGGTATATAACTGTGACGTGACATATGCAACAAACTCTGAGTTGGCGTTTGATTTCCTGCGCGATAATATGGTAGTGTATAAAGAAAGCCTCGTGCAGCGTGATCTGCACTACGCTATTATTGACGAGGCGGATAGCATCTTGATAGACGAAGCGCGTACGCCGCATATCCTTTCCGGTCAAGGTAATAAAAGTACCCAGTTGTATAAGGTTGCGGACGGTTTCGTGAAGGGCCTCAAAAAAGGGCGCATCTTAAACGAAGACGAAGCGATGAACCCGATCCTCCGTGCGGAATTGCAAGAAGAGGGGGACTTTTACATTGATGAAAAGCAGAAGGCCTCCGTTCTTACCCAGGAAGGCACAAGAAAGGCCGAGCGCTTCTTCGCTGTGGAAAACATCTCCGACCCGGAAAACCTGGAAATTATGCACCATATCAACAATGCGCTTAGGGCGAACTATAACTATCACCTTGATCAAAACTACGTTGTGGATGAGAAGCGCGAAATCGTCCTTGTCGACGAGTTTACCGGACGTATGATGCCGGGGCGCCGTTTTGGAGACGGGCTTCACCAGGCTATTGAGGCGAAGGAAAACGTTGTCGTCCAGCGTGAATCGAAGACACAGGCAACCATCACCCTACAAAATTTCATGAATAAGTACCATAAGAAAGCTGGGATGACAGGAACTGCGCTAACGGAGGAGAATGAGTTCCGCGAAATATACGGCATGGATGTTGTCGTTGTACCAACAAATAAACCCATGATACGTAAGGATTTGCCGGATATCGTATTTAAGGGGGAGGCGGCGAAGTACCGTGCCGTAATAGAGGATGTTGCTGAATGCTATGAGCGTGGGCAACCCGTACTTATCGGTACTATAACGATTGAGAAGTCAGAGGAGCTTTCTAAGCTACTTCAAAAGAGAAAGATTCCGCACAATGTACTTAACGCCAAGCACCACGAACGTGAGGCGGAAATTGTCGCAGAGGCTGGTAAATATAAGGCCGTAACGATAGCAACGAACATGGCCGGTAGAGGTACGGACATTCACCTTGGTGGTAAGGACGCGAATGTGAATAATGTGGAAGAGTACGAAAAAGTAGTCGCGCTTGGAGGATTGAAGATTATCGGCACGGAGCGGCACGAGGCGAGGCGGATAGACAACCAGCTTCGCGGGCGTAGCGGCCGCCAAGGCGACCCGGGTGCATCGCGTTTTTACGTCGCGCTTGATGATGAGCTTATGCGCCTTTTCATGCCTAAGAGGGTCGTCGGTATACTTACCGCTATGGGGTTGAAAGAGGATGACCCGATTGAGAATAGAATGCTGTCAAATGCGATAGAGTCTGCACAGAAGAAGGTAGAGGGCAATAACTTTAGCGTACGTAAGTACACATTAGACTATGACCGCGTTATGAACGACCAGCGTAACATCATCTACGGTGAGCGCAAGCGTGTGCTGATGGGTGAGGACTTGCGCGAAACGATCATAAACATGATGAGATCGGTTATAGAGGCAGCCGTCAAGAAATGTACAGGCGACGCGGAGAAGGCGGAGGATTGGAACATTAACGCCCTCAACGACGCGATTTGCCCTGTTTTGGGTTTGCCGCCTCTTCTCTTCACTGGGGATGAACAAGCGGCACTTACGGAAGAGCATTTGGTTGGCCAACTCTTCGAGCTTGGCAAAAAAAGATATGAACAGCGTGAAAAGGAATTTGCCTTATCCGCTCCGGATGGCGTTGAAAATCCGTTCCGTGAGTTGGAACGGATAGTTATGCTTAAGACTATAGACCAAAAATGGATAGACCATTTAGATGATATGGAGCAGATGCGCCAGGGTATATCCCTCCGCGCTTTCGCGCAGAAGGATCCGCTTCTTGAATTTCGGTTCCTCTCATATGACATGTTTAACGAGCTGTCCGAGTTTATCAAGCGCGACACTGTGCGCTTCCTTTGCAACGCCCGCGTGCAGACCCAGCCGCTTAAGCGCGAGCAGGTAGCAAAAGCAACTTCCACCAACCAAGGCGGCGAGAACGTGAACCAAACGAAACGACGCGCCCAGCCTAAGGTAGGCCGCAACGAAACCTGCACCTGTGGTAGCAATAAAAAATATAAATATTGTTGCGGGAATAATTAATTCCCCTCCTGGGAGGGGTGGCCTTTAGGCCGGGGTGGTGGCACCTGTAGTGCCGCCATTTCTTAATTTTATATTTCAGAGGTAAAAAAAATGGCATACAAAAACGGCGCGTTGTGTTTGGTTGTGAGGGACAGCAAAATCCTCATGGTCAAGCATCGGCGCGGTACTAACGAATACTACACCTTGCCGGGCGGCGGCATTGAGGAAGGCGAAACACCCGAACAAGCGGCTATACGTGAATTGCGTGAAGAATGCTCGGTAAACGGCAGAATTATTAAAAAATTGTGCGAATCTTTGTACGCGCCGGATAATAACGCTACGGTTTATATTTTTCAAGTTGAAATCGAAGATGATGAAGAACCTGTGCTTAATCTCAATTTATCTGATGAAGAAAAACAAGTGCTAATTGAGGTGCGATGGATGGAACTCCGTGAGATATGCGAGCGTGACCGTGCTTTTCTGTGGGCGGCGGGGCTTGCGGCTGTTTCGCAATTTTGGGATGAGCTGCTGTCGTGGAGTGATGATATATCATATCCAAAAAAACGCGATGAATATCTTTAATTTACCGGATTTACCTTTGGAGGAGGAATTGCTGACCGTACTAACCCAAAGTCCTGCCGTGCGTATCGAGCGCATTGTCAGCACCGGGCAGACGACGGGTTGGTATGATCAGGCGGAGGCGGAGTTCGTCGTTCTTCTGGATGGACGTGCGGAAATTGAGTTTGAAAACAAGCCATCTGTGACCATGGAGCGCGGCGATACAATAATTATTCAACCGTATGAAAGACACAGGGTGACGTATACAAGCATTAATCCGCCCTGTGTTTGGCTTTGTGTATTTTATAGAGGATGTGGAGGTAAACCAAAATGATTGCAGAAGGTGGTATTATATTTGCTCTAATCCTCATCTTATCCTGCGCCGCGCCTATGTGGATTGTTGCCGTATGGGCATTTAGGCGCAAGACGCCAATGCACTTTTGGGCGGGCAGCACGGTAAAGGCTGAAGAAATATCCGATGTTCACGCATATAACCGAGAGCATGGTTTTATGTGGCTTTCTTACGGATCCGCTTTTGCTATTTCCGGCATCGTTGGGCTTTTCGATGTTATGGCTGGAAGTGCATTTACGCTCATAATAAGTACGTTCGGGTTAATACCTTTGTTCATAAATTACAGGCGCATATGGAATAAATATAAGGTCGAGGGGTAATATTTATGAAACATTTCCGAAAAGAGCTTACAATAAACACAAAATCGCGCCGCGCATACGTCAACATAACGCAGGCTGTGGAAGGCGCGCTTAAGGAAAGCGGTATACAAGAAGGGTTGTGCCTTGTTAATGCCATGCACATCACAGCCAGCGTTTTTATTAATGATGACGAAAGTGGGCTGCATAAAGATTTTGAGGTTTGGCTGGAACGCATCGCGCCGGAAAAACCGCATAGCCAATACAGACACAACGGCTATGAGGACAACGCCGATGCGCATTTAAAGCGCAGTGTTATGGGGCGTGAAGTTGTGGTGGCCGTTACCGGCGGCAAGCTCGACTTCGGCACATGGGAGCGGATTTTCTACGGCGAATTTGACGGTTTGCGAAATAAGCGAGTGTTGATAAAAATTATAGGGGAATAGTATAGTTTTGCAATCCACTGAAGAAAAAATAAATAAAGATAAGCGAATTTCTATATGGGAACCGGGTGTATTACTTCTTGGTATTGCTTTAGCGGCTTTATCCGCCGCTATCTGCATGCAGATAATGGGGCAACTTGGTACGGCACCAAATACATCGTTGATCGGTGCCGTTTTGATAATGATTTTTACGCGGATACCGCTTGCGTCTGCCAAACGGTTTAAAAACCTTGAGCGGCAAAATTATGTGTTGTCTATGGCGTCGTCGGCTGGGTTTGCAGCGGCCAACTGTGGTTTTGTAGCCATCGCCACAATGATTATTTTAGGCAAAAACGACCTTATTATCCCTGTTGCCGTTGGTGCGCTCATAGGCAGTATGGTTACCGTATTTATTATGGGTAAGGTTTTTGATTCCAAAATATTTCCGGCAAAAGGCGCGTGGCCGATGGGGCAAGCTGTGGCCACTACTATTCAAGCAGGGGATGAAGGCGGCAAAAAGGGGTTCCAGCTGTTGCAAGGGCTTGTTATTGGTATGGCGGCCAGCTTTCTTGGCATACCTGCGGCAGGGATCGGTATCGCTTTTATCGCTAATATGGTTACAATGGCAGCATTGGCCGTCGGCATAATACTTCGTGGCTTTTCGGCAAGCTTGTTTAATGGCTTTGACATAGGGCAGTCAAATATTGCCCAAGGGGTTATGATTGGTGCGGGCATTGTGGCACTTGTGCAGATTATTATGGCGGTTTCAAAAGGAGATAAAACACGCTCTAAAGCGAGGGATAATGAAACCGAAGAATATACCGTAAGTATATTACAGACAAAAAGAACTCTAGCCGGTTCTGTTGGCCTGTTTTCCATAGGGGCAGTTATCCTCGCTGCTTTAACGGGTATATTCAGTGATATGAGTGTGGGTATGTCTATTGCTTGGGTGGTGTTTGCAAGTGCTGCGTCGCTGATAACTATGGTGCTTGTAGGTACGGCGTCAATGCATTCCGGTTGGGCTCCGGCTTTCGCCGTGGTGGCTATATGCCTAACGGCCGGGATGCTGATTGGATTTCCTCCAATTCCGCTTGCCGCTTTGGTTGGGTATATAGGCTCGGTCGGTTTGCCTCTAGCCGATACAGGTATAGGCCTTAAAGCGGGTTGGATCATCCGCGGAAGGGGTGCTGATAAAGAACGCGAACGATATGGCCGTAGTCAGCAAATTATAATTAAGCAGTTTGGGGTTATAGTAGGTATTGCGATGTCGCTGCTTTTTGGCATTGTACTTATCGGTAACGATGTAATACCACCAATGAGTATTTTTTATGCGAACGCAATTGGCGAAGCGGTGAACCAGGCATTATTGCTGGAACTTATGTTATGGGCTATCCCAGGTGCAGCGCTTCAAGCGATTTTTGGCAATAAAAGCGTTGGGTTGATGTTCGCCACAGGTTTGCTCATCAATAATCCTGTTTTTGGCATCACACTTATGGCATCCGTGGTTTTGCGTAGGATAATAGGTATAAAACACATGAGCGTTCGCGGGCCTGGTCTTATCGCCGGTGACGGATTGTTTGGGTTTGGGTTAAATATTTTTAGGGTATTTTTTTAGCCGATACTGAGGTAGTTTATGTGTAATTTGATATAAGAGGGGGAGAAAATAGATATGAAAATCGAATTTTCAGATGAACAGGTTAATATAATGCAAAATGCCCTGACCACGTGGAGCGCAAAGGCACAACTGGCATGCCTTGTGGAGGAGTGCGCGGAGCTTATCGTCGCCATCCAAAAACAAGTAAACCGCGGCAAGGACAATGTCGCCGCTATTTTGGACGAGATCGCTGATGTGGAGATTATGATGGCGCAGTGCCGCCTGCACCTCGGCATTACGGACGAGGACTTGCGGGAGCGGATTACGTTTAAAATGGACAAAGTGCAGAAGGCGCTTGGAAATTAAATATGCTTGAACATAGCACTTTATTGGATAAGGGGTTTTCGTTTACGCGTGTAGTTGAGGACGGTTTGCCCGGTTATTTAATCGTCAAGAAGAATTGTTACGAAAAATATGTTGATGAGTATTTCGGCGGCTGGGTAAATGGTGTGCAACTGGAGCTGAACACAGAGGCTTTTAAGCGTCTGCTTGGCAAGGATGATTTTATAAGGATTTCACTGCACGGCGAAACTGTCGGCTTCTATTCTTTCGATGTATTGGATGATAGGATCGACGGTATTACGATTCAGATGATAAAAATGGCGCAGGGTATGGGCGTCGGTTCGCTTTATTTAAGGCATATTGTAAATCTGTCTCACGAAACGAATAAACCGATATATCTAAAGGTATTTAAGTCTAATCCGGCCGTGAAATTATATGAGCGATTTGGGTTTGTTATATACGATGGGACGGCATCACATTATTTGATGAAATTTAATCCGTCATGTGAAGGGGTCAACCAGTGAGAATAGCGGAAAATATAAAAATGCTGCCTATAGGTGGGCAGGGGGTTGTAAACCTTGTACTTGCGTGGGATGATGCAAACCTCGTGCTTATTGATGCGGGTTTCCCCGGGCAAATCGGCCGCGTGGTTGCAGCCGTTGAAGAAGCTGGTTTCGCGGTGGAGAGGTTGACACACCTTATAATCACCCACCAAGATTGGGACCATATCGGCTGTATAAATGACTTGCAAAAACTTGCGCCGAATATGAACGTTATTTCGCATGAAACTGAAGCGCCGTACATAGACGGCCGCAAAACACCTATTAAATTAGCTGCAAGGCTTGCGGATTATGAAAATCTTTCCGATGAAATGAAAAAGCGTTGCGACATGCAAAATGAATTTCACGGCGCGAATAAAATCACCGTACATCAGACCGTTACGGATGGCGATATTCTGCCCGTTTGCGGCGGCCTTGAAGTCGTCCACACGCCAGGACATACGCCGGGGCATATCGTGGTTTTGTTTAGAGAAAGCCGGATAATGGCCGTTGGCGATGCGGCCAATATTAAGGATGGCAGCCTTATTGGGCCAAACCCCGTACATACGTTCGACATGCCGCTCGCCGAAACCTCTCTTGAAAAGATAAAATCTTTTAACCCCAAGGGTGTTGTTGCCTATCACGGCGGCTTTTTGGAGATGTAGCATGGATGTGCTTATCAGGCAAGCCGAGCTGCGAGACATACCGGATTTACTGGATATGAACGAAATTTTTAACGGCAAGGGGTTGAGTACTGCCGTTGCGATGAAGCGCGACCTTGAAAGTAACGCGGGGGAGATGGTTTTTGTCGCGGAATGCGGTGGAATGGCCGTAGGGTTTATTTGCGGCCAGGTTTTTTCATCGATTTGTTATGCAGATGCGAAATTATGTACGGTTATGGAACTATTCGTCCGTGAGGAATATCGCCGTTACGGCATTGCATCGAAGTTAATGCTTCGATTGGAACAGGAATTTGAAGAGCATAGCGCACTGGAAATTCTTTTACAAACCGGTGGGGAAAATGATGGAGCGCAGAGATTTTACGAAAATATCGGATATATAGACACTAAAAGAATCGTTTACCGTAAGGTTAAACAGGGAGGACAATAAATTGGACAAAAGTAATTATACATTTATAAAAGCCACGCCAGCCGACGCGGAATCTGTGCTGGCGGCGTACCGTTCCATCGTCGGCACGCCGGGTTGCTCGTGGAACGAGTATTATCCCAATGAAGAATCCGTAAACCACAGCATTGAGAACGGTTCGCAGTATCTATTACATAACGAGAGCGGCGAGCTTGTGGCAATGTGCTGCTGCGGATATGGCGATGAGATAGACGACCCGCTCTTCGCTTGGCAGCTGGAGCTTGAAAACCCATGTTACTTCGGTGGAATGGGTGTTTTACCCAAATTCCAAGGCAAAGGCATAGCGAAGCATATGGTTACGCTTATTATTGAGGAGGCCGTGCGCCGCGGATACGACGGGGCGGTCGCGCTTGTCGCCGTTAAGAATGAATTTGCCCAAAAGGCATACAGGGAGTTTGGCTTCAGCGTTACAGGGCAGGCTGAATATTACGGGCAGGATTATTATTTATACGAAACGAAATTTAGAAAATAAAGGGTATAGTTACATATGGACTTTGATCAACTTAAGTTAATTAAAAATGAGAATGAGCGTATTTCGGCACTGTATACTATGTTTAACGAAGATAGCCGCCTAAGCAAATCTAAAGCGGCACGTGTTGAGTTTATAACAACGATGAGGTATATTGAGAAATACCTAAAAAAGGATAGCAAAATTATAGACATTGGCGCTGGTGCGGGTGAATATAGCTTGCACCTTGCGAAGATGGGTTATTCTGTTTCGGCTGTAGAGCTTGCGGACACAAATGTCGCGGCATTCCGCAATAAACTTACGCCGGACTTGAATGTGGATCTGCATCAAGGCGATGCCTGCGACTTGTCCAGTTTTACGGATAACAGTTTTGACATCGTACTTCTCTTGGGTCCGTTATATCATATATTAGATCAGGAAAATAGAGAAAAGTGCATAGCTGAAGCGCGGCGCGTGTGTAGCGTTAGCGGGGTGATCTTCTTCGCATATATATCCAATGATATGGTTATATTGACAGAAACATTTAAATATGACGGGGACTATCTCAAGATGGGTAATTATAATAAGCAAACCTTTGCCGTCAACAACTTCCCCTTCGTGTTTACCACCGCTTCTGCCGCCCGCGAGGAGCTTGTTGCAAACGGTATTTTAATTAAACACGAAGTGGCGGTTGACGGCGTGAGCGAACTGCTTGCAGATAAAATAAATAAATTGGATGATGAAGGTTACCAAAATTATTTGGACTATCATTTTTATTGTTGCGAAAAGCCGGAAATGCTGGGTAGGAGCAACCACATGCTGTTTGTGGGATGCCATAACCCAACCTGTTAATTCTGGCGGACGGTTGAGGAACCTGACGTGCGTGAGTTAACTGACGGATCGCCGCTGTACCTCACGCGGGATGAACCGGACGAATTTGCGCTAAGCTGTCCCAATACGCTGATATTCACGCGGGACGAGCCGGACGAGTTTACATCCGCCGTGATGGTTTGAAGGTCAAATCCATTAAACCGTACGGAACCTGATGTGTTTATCGTTGCATTTGCTGCGTTGCCGCTAATCGTTACGTTGGATGAGCCGGACGAGGCCACTGTAAGTGTCTGCGTGTCTACGCCAAAAGTACCGCGAGCCGACCCGCTTGTGTTTATGGCGACGCTGTCCCCTCTAAGAGGAAATGAGTTTACGGTGCGGGCCGCGCCGGAGAGTGTGATATGTGATAGGTATGGTGCGTAGATATATACACGCGGCGCGTTTCTACCAAAATCAAAGTTCAGGAAATTGTTTAAAATGCCGGTTTGGTAAATCCGTAAAATGCCGTTTGTAACCGTAACATTATGATGTGCGAACTGGTCTTCCCGCATTTCGATAACGACTGCGAATGTGTCCGATTCCCTAAACTCTACGCGGAACGCGCCGCCTATGCTTATCCCGGTGAACGGGTCTACGTCAAAGTTACGCGTGTCTACGGGGCCGCCTACCACATTAAAGACAACGGCAAGTACAACTGCCGCTATAATCAGCACACCTGAAATAATAAATGCTTTTTTCATAAAAAATCCTCCAAAAAAATGTTTTTTGTGTTATACTGATACATATACGCCGAAAAAATAATAATGTCTGATAGGGGTAAATATATGATACAAATTGACAAAATTTATGTATACAATTTTGAAAACGCCGTGCGCGGCGCACGTAACGCCATGAACAGCTGGCATTTGTCCGACAGTTCTGTAGATAACGGACTTTTTGTGATGGGTGAGGCCGACCTTACGCTTATGAAAAAACTGTGTAAAGCGGGTACGTCGCACCGCAAGTTTCTGCGTCAAATCTTTGTGTCCATAGATATCACCGCGCCGCTGTATTGGTGGAAGGAGTTTGACACCTATAAAGTTGGCACAACGGCCAACTCGCAGTCCACCATGCACAAACTGCACGCAAAGCCGATTGCGCGCGGCGATTTCAGCCATGATAGGATGAACCCTACCGCCCTTGCCGCGTTGGACAGGCTGATCGTTACGCTTGAAGGTCTGCGCAAGGAGTTTGTTGCGACTAAGGACAAGGATGCCTGGTATTCGTTAATCCAGCTACTGCCATCATCATACAACCAGATGCGAACATGCACGATGAGTTATGAAAACCTTGCCAACATGTATTTTGACAGAAAGTCGCATAAGCTGGAAGAGTGGCGCATTCTGTGCGCTGAAATTGCAAGTCTGCCGTATTTTGCGGATATGATATTGATTTAATAATAAAGGAAGGTGTTGTATGCTTAGCACGTCAATCAGCTTTCAAGGCAATTGCGAGGAGGCTCTTGCATTTTACGTAGAGGCACTTGGCGCAGAAGTGAAAGAAGTCGCCTATTTCCGCGACGCGCCGCCTAACTCCGGCATGGATGAATCTTTGCCGCCAAATTTCGTAATGCATTCGGAGGTGCTGATATTCGGCGCA
>WQWB01000050.1 GCA_009785555.1 Defluviitaleaceae bacterium
AGCGCAAAAAGATGGGCAACCTAAATTGGCTGCCCATCTTTCTCTGATGAACCTTATCTCAACTACCCAAGCCCAAGTAAAAAATTTTTTTACTGCGGGTTTGAGTAAGGTATTTTTGGTGCGGTCGACAGGACTTGAACCTGCACGGCTATTAACCACAAGATCCTTAGTCTTGCGCGTATACCAGTTCCGCCACGACCGCGTTCGCATTTAACACAAGGTGCATTATACACTATATAGGACATAATGTCAAGCCTTTTACGATATATTTATTATTTTATAGAGGAATTACTTTGAAATAGCACTTTAATTAAAATCACACCCTCGTATGCCGACGAGGGTGTGTAATAATAGCAACCGAGATGGTCATTCCCGGCTTTGTTACTAACTAGTTTGGATGTTACCGGTTAATTATTATTCTGGGCAACAAAGGGGGCATGGCACATAAGGCGGCAATAATATGTTCATCGGATTTATGAGTCCACCGTCCGAAGCGCAGCGCGGGCACGGCGGCAACGCAGGATCCCCGCTACATGCGTGTATAGGAATAATAATCCCGATCGCCAAAGAAACTACCATAAACAAAGCTATTACTACATTTCTTGTCTTTTTCACTATAGATCACTCTCCAATATTTTTTTCATATATTTAGAAGCAAGCTCCATATATTCAAATGCAATTTTATAATTTTCTTGTTGTTTATGAAATTTTGCCGCTATTTCATAATATTCGACAATCATACTATAACGCATATCAGATAACATTATCGGCAACGCCGTATTGGCAAAAAAGTCCAACGAATCCTGCTCGTGTATGTTAATAATATACTTAATCGCTAAGAATTCAATTTGTAAGATTGAATCATCCTTTGACAGTGAAATACCTTCATCTAGACAATCAATCACAAGGCTTTCATTATTTTTCTTAAAATAATTTTTTGCTTTTAACAGCAAAGTAACGGTATAATTTCTATCGCCATACTCAAACTGTCTTATAGCTTCTTCACATTGTTCAAGCGATTTATCGTACGCACCCATCCTCATTAAAACATAAGCGTAGGCATAATGTATTTGACCTATTATCGGCTTGAACGAATGACGAACTTCTTCTAGCTCCACGCACGTATCTAGGGTTTTAAACGCTTCCTCAAACATACCCATATTTGCATAATTAATCGCTAAAAGTACATTTGTTTGGTTTAAAATAAACTCTGTATCCTTTGCTATGACACGCGCTTTCAGAATAAATTCAACAGCTTTGTACGTATAGCCAAAAATAGTATAACATTGCGCAAGATTGTAAAGTACACCAAAACTTGTAGTGCGTAGTTTTTCACTGATTATATACGCCTCGAACAAATCTTCATAAGCGGCCTTATATCTATAGGAATGCATCGAATCCGTACCGCGCATAATTAGGAAACGAGATTTGTTTACCGGGGATAATTCGCTTAAATTCCTAGCGATTTCTTTTAGCACCCTTTTCGCAGACTCTTCGTCGTTTTTTATACGATAAAAACTAATGCTAATAAGCTTATATAGTATTAGTAAATCCCGCTCCTGTGAAAGTTCGGCTTTTCGTTCCAAATCAGGCTGGCATTCTTCGGCGGCTTCTACAAGCCAGTTGTTAATCTTATCACGCCAGCTCCAAAGCTCACTTTCGAAATCCACAACTTCCTGATCCGTTAACGGAACATCCGAAGCACCCAAAGCATCCTTATATCTCAGTAAAACATCCGGTGATATAACACGTTTACCGGTTTCCATCTTACCAATGTGTGTTGGATCATATCCTAACTTTTGGGCTACATACTCCTGCGTCAAATGTTTCTGTTTCCTTATCGCCTTAAGTTTAGCATAAACCTTCACTTTTAGTCAATCCCCTTTTAGCAGACAAATATATCTCATATATAAAGTGAGATAAACGTTGCAAATTCAACATAATTTATATAGATAAAACAAAAACCAGACAAAATCATGCAAAAACCGACAAAATAAACCAAATATCTTAATATTATACTATAAATCTTTTTGTTTGTCCAGTTATTTTATTCAATTAAATAATTGCATATTTTGTCCTTAAAAGAAATAGTATTAACTATAATAATGTGAGGAGGTCGCCTTAGATGATGAAGGGACCTAAGATTATGGTTTTTCACATAAGACAATTAATAAAAACCGCCGTGTTTGTGGTTGCGGGCGTCGCGATTATTTTACTTTTGATATGGCTGCTGTCGCCGGGAGGGGACGGAGACGAACGTGGTGCACGCAGGGATGCCCCGCGGGAGCGAAACAGGCAAGCAGCGAGTTTTACCTTATCGGCGGAAGAAGCTTTCGGCAGCATATTGTTTTTGCCGGGTACATACAGAACAGCCGTTATGATGGGCGAAGAAACAGTTTATGTAAAGGTTACGGTAGATGCGTTCCACATTGTGGATATTGCGTTGTCGGGCATATCGTACGATCACGCCGAGATGTTCCCTCTCGTAAACCCGATACTGGCGGCGTTAAGGCATGATATACTGCATTATCAAAGCCTTAGCGTGAGCCTACCGACGGAAGGGCCGATAACGGGGCAGATTTTATTGGACGCCGTAACGCAAGCCATCAACCAAGCTTACGCCTTTGTATGGGCAAACCCGGGTCCGGAAAATGCGCTCCGCAGATAACAAAGGGTCGCTTGCCGCCGTATTTGTCTTTGTAAGCCTTATGGTTGGTGCCGGGTTCGCGTCCGGCAGAGAACTTTTGGCGTTTTTTGGCAGATTCGGTATGGTAGCCGGGGTTTTAGGATTTTTAATATCATGCATTATTTTAGTAACCGTAGGTCGCGCGGTGCTTGTAATATCGCGCCGCGCAGGCGTTTTGGATTACGCCGGGTTCATGTCGATTATCTTTGCCAAAAGTAAGGTTTTACGTGCCGCCGTGATCGTGCTTGTAAACATTTTTATTTTTATAATGATGTCCGTAATGTTTGCCGGTTTTGGCGAAACGCTCAGTACAGCTAGCGGCTTAACTTACTCGGCCGGGGTCGTGGTTATATCAGGTTTGTGCTTTATCGTATTTTTGTTTGATATAAAAGGCATCGTTCGCGTTAGCGCGGTGCTTGCGCCGGTTTTGATTATAGGCGGATTAGTACTTGGTTTATATTTAACAATCTCATCAAATGCCAATATCACGGAAAACGACGCGCCATTGACATCCTTAGCCTCGACGGCTCGCATGGGCGCAGTTTACGCATCGTACAATTTACTAACCGGCGTAGCCGTACTTGCAAGCCTTGGCAAAACCTTAAAAAACCCTGACATTAATAAACAAACACGAAGGATCGCATTATTTTCCGGAGGTATGATATTTGTCCTCGGCCTAGTATTCTTAGTGCCTATCATAAATAACATACATACCTTGGGAAACGCGCCGCTACCGCTGTATGTTCTGGTCAGCAACGGACATATTGCCCTATTCTATGTATATATGGCTGTATTTATGGCGGCAATCATAACAACCGCCGTATCCAGCGGCTTTGCAGTTATAGAGTGGTTAAAATCGGTGACAGAAAGAAAAATACCGCACACAATCATTAACCTAATTGTCACCGTAGGCGGTTTGGCCTTTGCACACGTCGGCTTCGCAACTCTTATAGACAGGGTTTACCCATTTTTCGGTTATCTTGGTTTATTTATTATCGCAGCCATTTTGTGGCATTGGTTATTTAAAATCTATGTAAAATAATGCGGATATTTTGTCCGGTTTTACTTACAAAACCCGTAAATTCAACATTCATTTTGTCCGGTTTTTAATTAAGCATTATTTTGTCTCAAAGATATTTAATGTCCGCAATTTCCTCTGTATTATTCCATTTACCCGCGATAATTTTGGCCTTCTCCAAATGGAAGAGGGCTTTTTCTTTGCTCTCACAAACATAAAAAACGCCACAAAGACGGGCGATGGAAAATTACAAGAACTTCATTAACTGCTAAAAATAAAATGCCCAAGTTCGTGGAGTATAACTCCAAACAGAACCGGGCCAAAGATAGTATACTGTTTTTAACGAAAAGTACGTTTTATAATCGCTTTCACCTGATCATTCCAAAATCCCTAAACGGAAGCAACCTAAAAGTCACCCTGCCCGTAATATCCTCGACAGGGATGTCACCAACCTCTATAAAACGTGAATCCTTGGATTGAATTCGGTTATCGCCAAGAACAAAAACGGCACCCTCTGCAACCGTATGAGGAAACCGCACGGAGCCAACACCGCTTCCAGCCGCGCCAAACTCCTCCGCAAGGGGTATACCGTTTACAAAAACGTACCCGGCGATAAAATCAACCTCATCACCAGAGACAGCAACGATGCGTTTGATGAGATGCCTCTCAGGGTTCTCCGGATCCGGGAATGTAACTATATCGCCTTGTCTTGGCTCATTAAACCAATATGCAACTTTGTTAATAACAACAATTTGACCGTGGCGCAAAGTATCGTTCATAGAAACGCCATCAACGATGCCCGTGCGCGCCACGTAATTGTATACAACAAAAAACACCACCGCCGCAATGGCCAAAGCAAAAGCGTACTCAACCACTTCACGCAGGATCTTGTTCTTAATGCGTCTTTTAAACACCCGTTTTAATAGGTTATCTCTTTAACCTTTGCGGCTTTACCAACGCGGTCACGAAGGTAGAAGAGTTTTGCACGGCGTACTTTACCGCGGCGAACAACTTCAATACGCTCCAGGCGCGGAGAGTGGATAGGCCATGTCTTTTCTACGCCAACGCCATAAGACATGCGGCGAACGGTAAATGTTTCACGCACTCCGCCGTTTTGCTTCCTAATAACGATGCCTTGGAACATTTGTACGCGTTCCTTAGCGCCTTCTACGATTTTTCCGTAAACCTTAACCGTGTCACCAATGTTGAATGGGGCAAGGTCGCTGCGAAGTTGCTCGCCTTCAAGTTGCTGAATAATTTGTGTCAAGGGTATTCTCCTTTACTCTTTCTGTAACAAAGAGCTAGTATAACATAATTAAAATTATTTTTCAATACCCAAATTACAATTTTATTAAAAACATTTCAAAATATATGAACGATTACAATCTCCCTTGACAAATTCCGCATATAGCTGTATACTTTTATCAATAACATATAGGAGAAAACCAATGGCGTTGAGGAACTTAAGATTATTTGGCGACGATATACTTCACAAAAAATCCCGCCCTGTTATAGAATTTGATGAAAAACTGCATATTTTGCTGGGCGACATGTGGGATACTTTGGCCGAGCAAAACGGCATGGGGTTAGCCGGTGTACAGGTTGGCATCTTACGCCGCGTCGTGATTGTTGATGTCCCTATCATGGACGATGACAATCCCTGTGAAACTGATTACGGTAAATACGAGCTTATAAACCCCGAGGTTTTGGAGCAGGATGGCGAGGATGAAATGAAGGAAGGCTGCCTTTCCCTCCCAGGTAAGTCTGCACCGCTTATACGCCCGGCACTTGTCGTGGTTAAGGCGCAGGACAGGTTTGGCGAATGGCGAACGTTTACAGCAACAAACCTACTAGCCCGCGCTGTCTGCCACGAGGTTGACCACCTTAACGGTGTTCTCTACACGGACTTGATCGAACCAGGGACATTGCAAGATAATTCTGAGGATTTTGAATGAAGATAATCTTCTTTGGCGCACCGGATTTCGCCGCGGCTAGCTTACGCTCACTCTTATCGTCGGATAAACATACTGTATGCGCGGTCGTTTCACAACCTGACAGGCCAAAGGGCAGGAGCGGCAAGCCCGTACCCACTCCAGTTTCGCAAATGGCAGAAGATGCCGGTATTATTACACTAAAACCGGATAATGTGAAAGACGCAGAGCCAATTGCGTTACTTAGACAATTCAATGCAGATATTTTCGTAGTTGCCGCTTATGGGCAATTTTTAAATAAAACATTGCTGACCATGCCTCGCTTTGGCGCAGTTAACGTACACGCCTCGCTGCTACCAAAGTACCGCGGTGCGTCACCCGTACAGATGGCCATCGTAAATGGTGAAGAAAAAACCGGTATCACCATCATGCAGATGGATAAAGGCATGGACACGGGTGATATTTTACACGCCGAAGAAATACCGATTGCTGGCGACGATACTTACCATACTTTACTTGATAAATTGGCAGTCTTGGGCGGTAAGGCTTTATTAAATGCCATTGATAAAATAAATAGAGGCATAGCCATACCACATCCACAAGACAACGCCGCCGCAACCTATGCCCCCCTACTTACAAAGGATATGGGCGTTATTGATTTCAACGCCCCCCCATACAAGATATACAGCCTCGTGCGTGGCTTTAATCCATGGCCCGGCACAACGGCGGAAATTTACGGGGAAACGTTTAAGATATGGCATGTTCAACCGACGGATTTGATCCACGGCGAACAGGTCGGCACGATTATACCCTGCGATAATAAGTTGCAAATATGTTGCGGAAATAATGGGGTTTTAGATATCCTAGAACTTCAAGCACACGGCGGTAAACGGTTAACCGCAGCAGAATTTTTACGAGGAAGGCGATAAGCTTATAGAATATAGGAGGATTTTAATATGAAATATGTATGTGATATTTGCGGTTGGGTTTTTGATGAAGCAATTGGTGACCCGGACAACGGCATAACCCAAGGCACGAAGTGGAACGACCTTCCAAACGAGGAAACCTGCCCCCTATGTTTGGTTGGGAAAGACCAGTTTTCGGAAGATAATTAAATAGTAGACATGGTATTTAAAGCAAACGAATAATTTTTCCTCCGCTGTATACTTTACCTGAAAAATGGAAAATATTCTCATATAAAACTTAAGGTGGTTCATATGGGGAAAAAGTATATCAGCGACAACAAACGTATTATCCTAATTACCGGTGACAAGGATAAGTGGTACGAGCAAGCAATTTTTATTGTGAAAAAAGATGTCGGCACAATTTCCAACGCAGATGCGTTGATTGATGAAGCTGAGCGTATTATTAACTCATATCTGACAGAAAACCCTGAAGACGAAGAAGAATCAAGTTACACCCCTATCGTTTCCGTAAATAATAAAATAAACCGGCGCAAGTCACCACTGGCGGCATTTTTAAATTTGCTGCTTGTGTGCGTTGCGTCCGGTTTTTTTGTATTACTGCTGCAAAATATCTTTTGGTAATAACGTTCGAAGTTTCTCCCGCGCGCGGGAAAGGCGTGACTTTACAGTACCCATCGTAAGCCCTGCGGCAACGGCAAGATCCTCATAGCTTAGCCCTTCAATATCCCTCATGATTATTAAAGATTTGTATTTAAGCGGCAGTTTATCTATCGCCTCTAAAATTACGTTTTGTTTCACCTTAGCCGCATAGATTTCTTCAGGCCCTAAATCTTTAGATTCATATTGTACTTCGTAATCATTTTCTTCCGATTCATAAATACGGCTAAGCGACTCGTTCACCTGCTTTTTCCGTTTACGCAGCTCGTCTATACATGTATTATTAGCGATCGCACACGACCAGGATTTGAAAGACTGCAGCTCACGGCATTTATGTATATTCTTCCATATTTTAATAATCGTATCCTGTGCCGCGTCGCGCGCATCCCACTGGTTGCCAAGCATACGTAGGCATATTGAAAAAATCAATTGCTCGTACTCGGCAATCAATTTTTCGAACGCAACGGCATCGCCGTCCACAGCTTGTCTAAAAATATCCTTGCTTATCATATACCTACCTTCTTGCAGGATATGTATTGAATATCTCTAAAATACCACGCGCCGTCGCCTCGGCCGCCTGCTGGCGGAACGCATCTGTCGCGATAAGTGCCGCGTCCTGCGGATTGGTGATAAACGCGTACTCTATCAATACCGCAGGCATGTTTGTATACACCAAAACGCGGTAATGGTGGCTCTTTATTCCCCTATCAACCGTACCCAATGTACTGATCAGGTTTCTCTGTATAATTTCTGCCGCGCGTTCGCTGTTTAATCCTGTACGCGGATCGCCCTCATTCATCCAAAAATACGTCTCCGTACCCCTCACATGCGCGCTGTAAAAGCCGTTAAGGTGGATAGAAACAAATAGATCCGCTCCGAGGTTGTTTGCAAAGTCAACTCGACTGTCTAGGCTGACCGTAACGTCGGCATGTCTCGTCATATAGACCCTAAGGCCTTGCGCCTCCAAAATTGCAGCTACGCGCTGTGCTATGTCCAAAGCAACATGCGCCTCTATAAGGCCAAACGGCGGACCTCCCGGGAATTGGAGCGTACCAGGCTGGCGACCGCCGTGGCCAGGGTCAATAACTACGATACGGCCAAAAACATCGCGCGGCAAAACCGCTTGGATGAAGATATTGTTCGCATCCTCCCAAACCCTAAACGCCATTATACGGTTTTGGTGGAAGCGAAGCGACGTAACCCCCCCTTCCGTAACGACGTCGATATGGTTTATAAACCTGTCGCGCACGACAAGGCTTCCATCACCGAAATACCAGCTAAAATCACCAGGCAAGAAAAATATATGCTCAAAGTTGACATAGTTCTCAACCTGCATAATTGCGGAAATCGGCAGGTTTAAGCCGGATGTTTTGGGTATCCTCAATGTGCTTGTGTAGCTGTCGTAATACAGATTTTGGTGCGTTGGGCGGCGGAGGCGGATGATCGTCGTATATCCGTCGAAAATAACGTCATACGCCGCCTGCTCTCGTATATCGATGGAAACGCGCGCCGTGCCCGCATTAAGCTGCGTTGCGCGCACGCCAGTTGCAAAATTGCCGTTTACGTCAAAGTTCAAGGGTACTCGAACTAAACCTAGAGGTATATCAATAATAAAGACATCCGGCACCATCTGCGGAAAAATGTTTACAACCGGCGCAATATGCCCATGGATGTAAATAAGATCCGAAAACCCATCCGACCAAAAATCCACCCCGGAGATCTCGTTTTGGAGTAAAGTGACAACGATTGCCGTCCTGTCTTCCGTAAAGGCAACGCTGTAGCTAAGCGGCTCGGCAAGGTCGAAGACGAAGCGCGTTATCAGCTCCGGTTCCACATCGTGCTGTGCACCGCGGACAGAACGCAGGAAGGACATGCCTATATGCCGCTCAAACCCACCAATCATATTTTCCGCGTTAAAGATATCTATAACCAGGCGGTTGTCCGGTAAGAGAAACCGTTCCACACGCGATATCGGAGATGTTGCGACTATGTAAAAAGAGCGTGGATTGTTTGGATCAAACTCCAAATCTATAATGCCAGTAGGTCCAAAGTTCATAACCGGCAGTGGACCTGGATTTATATCAACAGCAAGGTCAATATGCCCTGGGATAAGGCTTCCGCCGTTACCGCCAAGGCCAATGTCATACAAATGCCCGTCACGGCTGCCGTTCTGCGATATCCAATCCTGTTGGTCAACCGGCGGCCATCCCGGCTCTATATTCTGCTGGGTAAGCAAATGTCCGCTGTATAGCACGACGGTGCGCGTTTCGTCGATCCAGTCCACGATAAATCCAAGTTGCCGCGCCACACAGCGCACCGGCACCATCATGCGGCCATTAATCGTCTTCGCTGGATTATCCAAAGCTACGAGAAACCCATCGTCCACATTCATAAACGGAGACCCGTCCCGTAGGGCGATTCGAGTGCCGCCAAATTCCACGGTTGCCATGTCCAACCAATCGTCCCAAGTAACCGTTGCGCCAAGTAGCCGAAATGCATCGCGCAGTGGAAGGAACGTCCTGCCATGCAGTAGTATGGGCGGCATGTCCCCTCCGAAATACTCCACAACTTCACCGTTTATGATTAACGTAACGCGCGGTTCGTTATATTCGATAATGCCTTCGGATGTATGTAATGTAAGTATCGTCCGTTCAGAATCAGCGGACAACACCGTTGGTAATAAAAATACAAGAAGAGCAGCCGTTACGTATATAAGTTTTAGGAAAATACGGTATCTCAAGATTACACCTCTCAGCTTATGTATATATAATCACAGGTTATATTCTACCACAAAAATCTTAAATTGTATACAAAAATATTTTTTTCTGTTATAATGTAAAAAATTGAATTTGGAGGTTTTAAAAATGAATTTTATGGATAATTATTTATACGATTTAATTTCTTTGGGTGAAGTTATGCTGCGCCTAGACCCAGGGATAGGCCGCGTACGCACGGCGCGTAGTTTTACAGCGTGGGAAGGCGGCGGAGAATACAATGTGGCTCGTGGCTTACGTAAATGCTTTGGTCTAAATACGGCAATTATTACCGCCCTTGCAGACAATGAGGTCGGCCGCCTTGTTGAGGACTTTATCATGCAGGGCGGCGTAGAAACACGCTACATAAAATGGCGAAAATACGACGGCATAGGACGGGTGTGCCGTAACGGGCTTAACTTTACAGAACGTGGCTTCGGCGTGCGCGGCGCACTTGGCGTGTCTGATAGAGCAAACACAGCGGTTTCCCAACTTAAACCCGGAGATATAGATTGGGGCAACATTTTCTCACATGGTGTACGCAACTTGCATACCGGGGGTATTTTCGCGGCGTTAAGCGAAACGACGTCACAACTTGTACTGGAGGCATGCAAGTACGCAAGACAGCATGGCACATTCGTAAGTTACGATTTAAACTACCGCCCTTCTCTCTGGGCGGACATCGGCGGCCACGCGCAGGCACAGAAAATCAATAAAGAGATCGCGGCGAGCGTCGATATAATGATAGGCAATGAAGAAGACTATGGCGCATGCCTAGGCTTCGAACTCGGCGACCTACACAGCCTTAATTTGGATGATTATAAAAACCTTGCAAAAGAGTGCGCCAAGGCATACCCAAACCTTAAAGCCATCGCGATAACCATGCGTACGGTAAAAACCGCCGGTATAAACGACTGGACGGCAATTCTGTATACGGGTGGGCAGGTTTATATTGGAATGGAATTAAATGACATGGAAATACTTGACCGTGTCGGCGGCGGCGACAGCTTTGCGTCAGGGTTGCTTTACGGTCTTATGTCTGGTTGTGATCCTCAGACGGCTCTAAATTACGGCATATCCCA
>WQWB01000051.1 GCA_009785555.1 Defluviitaleaceae bacterium
CGCCGGAAGAGATACTTGAGTTATTTGGATAAGTCAAAGGAGAAGGTATGAAAAAGTTTGCTATGGATTTTAAGGAATTTGCGCTAAAGGGCAATATCATGGCCTTAGCCGTTGGCGTTATCATAGGCATGGCGTTCCAAGGGCTCGTCGGCTCATTTACGGATAATATCCTATCGCCGATCTTAGGTTTTTTCGTATATGAAAACCTAGATTACCTAACCGTAACCTTTGGCAATATCACAATCGGATACGGAGCGTTTATCACGGCTGTTATCAACTTTATTATGATGACGCTAGTGGTTTTTATGCTTGTGCGGATGCTTGCAAGATTTGCGGAATCCAGCAAACAAAAACCACAGGGCGAACCGGCACCGACGCCGCGGCTTTGTTCATTCTGCTACGGTGAAGTCCACGGTGATGCAACACGTTGCCGACATTGCACAAGTACTTTGGAGGGATGATGATTAAATATTTTGAGGTAAACGCATTCACAACAGGCGATCCATTCTCCGGCAACCCGGCGGGTGTGTGCCTATTGGACGAATGGCTTAATGATACCGCGCTTCAAAACATCGCCGCGCAAAATAACCTATCCGAAACGGCGTATGTCATACCCGGAGCTTTACCGGTGGAGTTCGCTCTACGCTGGTTCACGCCGATGACGGAGGTTGACCTTTGCGGCCACGCGACGCTTGCTGCGGCACACGTTGTTATGAGCTTGGAAGGCGATTTGCGGCAAGTAACTTTTAATACATGCAGCGGCCAATTAAATGTTAGCAAACAAGATAACCTCTATACCCTTGATTTCCCATCGCGCAAGCCGGTATCTATAGCGGTTTTGCCGTCGTACGAAAATGCCGTCGGTGCAAAAGTCACCGCGGCGTACGCGTCACGAGATTTAATACTCATGCTTGAGTCTGAGGATGCAGTACGCAGCTTAAAGCCGGATATGGAACTTCTATCCAAAATACCGGACTTTTTAGGCGTTTGCGTTACAGCGAAAAGTAACGAAGACGATTTTGTATCACGCTTCTTTGCTCCTTTAGAAGGCATACCGGAAGATCCGGTTACTGGTTCGGCGCATTGCAACCTTACGCCGTTATGGGATGAAATTTTATGCAAAAACGGCGGAAAGATGATCGCGCGCCAACTTTCAAGGCGCGGCGGCAAGTTGCTTGTAACCAACAACGGCGAACGCGTTGGCCTTACGGGTGCTGCGGAACTTTATCTAACCGGGCAAATTAATATTATTGGCGAGGAAAGTAAATATGGGTACTAAGGACACGGCCCAATGGAATGTATATGAAATGGAGTATGCTGGCGGCGCAGTCATGTCAAGCATAGCATTTGTCCCATTCTCCATCAACCATTACGACAAATACATAGCACTTATGAACGAATGCTTTTACGAAATGCGAAAGGCACTAAACGTTCAGCCGTACGCAGAGCAGCACCGAGGCTTAGACTCACCGCATGTTTTGGCCCAAAACACGTATCTATATCTCGACGATAATGAAATTGTATGCGCCGTGACGATCGATGGAAATGTAATAAAAAGCCTGGCCGTTAACCAAAAATACCAACGGCAAGGATACGCCCGTAAAGCTATGCTTTTCGCAATGCACAGATTACAATCACATAATATCTCCCCATTGAAACTCACTGTAACAAAATGGAACGAACGCGCGCTGGCATTACATAAATCACTTGGATTCTTGCTTACGAGGGAATACGTCGTAAAAGGCTATAATACGCAAAACGCGGACGGCAGTTACAGCTTTGTTTTTGAGGAAACGACGGATTTGGAGATCCGGTAAGCAACCGCGCCCAAAACCGCTATGAACGCAACCGACGCCCCAAACGCGATAAGCGAACGGAATGCAACGGATAATACTGAATGCGGTGGTGGTAATACGGCGTCGTAAAAATAGCCTACAGGGGTATCCCCACCCCAATTGATAAATAAAGGATACGACAAATATGTTATACCGGCGGCGATGGAAGCGTGCAGAACCTTACCGCCCAAGTACGCGCCGCTGCCGATGTCGGTTTTGCTTAAATACCCAATACTTTGCCCATGTATGCACAACCCACCCCACGATATTATACCCGCGGCGGTGGCAAGGCCTATGCGGCTGGCTTCCGACACAGCGTTTACGCCCGCGGTTATCTCAATTATACCCATAAACCAACCTTCGCCTGCCAACACGGGTAAAACCGCCCCTATCACGCCGATTATTACATTAAATAAGATGATAAAACCACCGACGAGGAGCATCGTTTCCATACCGGAAACGATGGACTGTCCAAGCGTTGCGCCGAAATTATGCGTTTGGATATTAGTGTCAGCGGGTCTTTGCGCCATGGTGTCGCCCCCCGCAATTGGACGGCCAAACCACCGCACTATTAACCCAACACATAAAGCAGCGGCTATATGTACGATAAAGAGAAAATATCCGGCACGCGCGTTTTGGAAAACGCCTACGCCGACCACTGATATTACAAACAGCGGCCCAGCACAATTAGAAAAAGCGGATAAGCGGCGTGCTTCCTCTTTTGTCAGCAATCCTTCGCTCCGCAAGTCCGCCGTAACCTTTGCGCCAAGCGGCTGCCCACTTACCATACCGGACAACAGCGCAAACCCTCCCACACCAGGAACGCGGAACAAAGGCCGCATCACCGGCCCAAGCATTTTACCCAAATACCGCGTAAACCCAACCTTGGTTAAGATATTTATACCGACAGCAAACGGGAGAAGCGCAGGCAAAACATTATTAAACCACAGCCCCAGCCCATGCCGCGCCCATTCCAGCGAAACCGACGGAAAGACCACCAAAGATACATTCAGGAACACAACAACAGCGACAATAAACACATTCTACCTCTCTCCTAAGTTTCCAACTCCCTAATCTCTGCACTATATTTATATTGAAAAATCGGACAGGATATGTTATACTTTAACCATGCCTAAGAAAAATATAGAAATCAAACAATACAAAGAAGCGGCCGATACGCCGAAAAACATCACCTCGGTGCTGGAAGAGAATTTCATGCCATACGCCATGAGCGTGATTGTTTCCCGCGCCCTACCGGAAATAGACGGCTTTAAGCCCTCCCACCGCAAACTGCTTTACATGATGTATAAAATGGGTTTACTTACCGGCGCACGCCGCAAATCCGCCGACGTCGTCGGCCAGACTATGCAGCTTAACCCACACGGCGAAGGGGCGATTTATGAAACCCTTGTACGCCTTACAAAAGCCAACGACGCAATGCTGCACCCATTTGTGGATAGTAAGGGCAGCTTTGGCAAGCATTACAGCCGCGACATGGCTTACGCCGCCTCGCGCTACACCGAAGTTAAGCTTGCCGATATCTGCACCGAACTTTTTAGGGATATCGACAAAAACGCCGTAAACTTCATACCAAACTACAACGGCCTGATGAAAGAACCGACCCTTCTGCCCATAACCTACCCCAACATCCTAGTGTCGGCCAATTTGGGCATTGCTGTTGGTATGGCGTCATTTATATGCGGATTTAACCTTATTGAAGTCTGCGAAGCGGCCATTCTATTAATTAAAAATGAGAATGCTGATTTAATGCAAACATTAAAAGCACCGGATTTTCCGTCCGGAGGCGAACTTTTGTACAACGAGGATGAGATACGCAAGATTTACGAAACCGGCACGGGTAGCTTTAAGCTACGCGCAAAGTATACCTACGACAAAAAGAACTCCTGCATTGATATTTATGAAATCCCCTACAACACGACTCTTGAGGCGATTATAGACAAATTAGCCGCCCTCGCTAAAGCCGGTAAACTAAAAGACATCACCGACGTGCGGGACGAGACGGATCTTAAGGGGCTCAAAATCACGGTAGACATACGGCGCGCGGCCGACCCGGAAGCGGTTATGAACCGACTATTCGCCCAAACACCGCTTCTTAACGCGTTTAACTGCAATTTCAATGTGCTGATAAAAGGCAGGCCGCAGACCCTTGGCGTGCGCGACATTCTCCTCCACTGGCTGGATTTCCGTACCGAATGCGTCCGCAACCGCCTTACTTACGACCTAAGCAACCATACCGGCAAGCTCCATCTCTTGCTTGGCATGGAAAAAGTGTTATTGGATATCGATAAAGCCATAAAAATTATCCGCCTTACGGAAGCGGAAAACCTGGTTATACCTAACTTATGCAAAGCATTTGACATAACAATAGATCAGGCTGAGTTTATCGCTGAGATACGTCTGCGTTACCTAAACCGCGAATATTTAATGAAGAGAATAGGCGAGCGAGCCGCGCTTGAAAAAGAGATTGAGTGGTTAAAGCAAGTACTTGCCGATGACAAAAAAGTTAAAAACCTAATATCACAGGAACTAAGGGATGTAATTAAAAAACACGGCAAACCGCGCCGCACAGATATCGTGTTTGACACGGTTATGCCGCTTGTTGAAGACGATTTAGTAGATGATTACGCCGCCAAATTCTTCCTTACGAAGGAAAGCTATATAAAGAAAATACCAATTTCATCCATACGCCCCGGCGTGGAGCAGTTCGTTAAAGAAGGCGACGAAATTATCCTTGAATTCGATATTCAAAATAAGGATGAACTTCTGCTCTTTACGGATAAGCAGAATGTCTATAAAATCCGCGCGCACGAAATACCCACGGGTAAACCAAGCGTTATCGGCCAATTTTCCGTCAATCTGCTGGAATCGGGTGAAGACGAGCGTGTTATTTACGCGGCTTCGGCCGCCGGATATAAGGGATTTATGCTTTTCGCCTTTTCAAACGGCAAAATGGCCAAAGTATCTATGGATGCTTACGCCACCAAGTTAAACCGTAAGAAACTTATAAACGCCTATAGCGACAAAGCCCCGCTTGTGTACTGCACTTATATAAATAGTGATGCAGACTTCCTCGTTAAACGCGGCAATGACAAGGCCATGCTCTTTAACACCGCTCTTATCGCCCCCGTCTCCACCAAAAGCTCCGGCGGCGTGCAGGTCTATACGTTAAAGAAAAACTCAGAAGTTACGGCTGTTTTACCTAAAACCGCGGCGGACGAACTTCTCCAAAACACCGAATACTACCGTGCCGCAACCATCCCGTCCACCGGGCATTTTTTGCAAGCGGCTGATAAGGTATAGCAGAATTTTATTATAGGAGTTGCCAACATGAAAATATATAAGCTAATGTATGACCACCCCGCACCCAACCGTGGCCGCGAATCCAACGACCACAAAGCCAAAGACCCGGATTGGGAAAACTGGTCCTTGCCATTGGCAGGCGGTTATTTTGGCATAAATATTTTTGGCCGCACAGATACGGAACGCATACAAGTCACGGAAGCCAGCCTAGCAAACCCTTACCCTAACGGGGTCAATAATTTCGCAGAAATCTACCTAGATATCAACCACCCGGAAAATGATATCACTTGCTATTCGCGGGACCTGATACTTAACGACGCTACCGCCCATGTACGCTATACCTACAAAGGCGTCGTTTATGAACGCGAATATTTTACATCCTACCCCGACGCTGTCATGGCTGTTAAGCTGTCGGCCTCGGCACCAGGAAATATCTCTTTCGCTCTACGGGCTGAAACGCCATACCTCAAGCCATTTGGTGAAGCTGAAAATATGGGCAAGTCTGGGCAAGTCACGGCCAAAGGGAATAAAATTACCCTCACAGGCGAAATGGAGCATTACTGCATCCAATATGAGGGGCAGATACAAATCATTACCCAAGGCGGAACCGTAACGGCTCAAGGCAACGCATTATATGTGGCTGGCGCCGATACCGCCGTTATCCTCATGGCCGTCGGCACCAACTATGCTATCCGCGAAGAAACGTGGGATATAGAGCCGCGAACAGATAAATTGGCCGCTAACCCACACCCGCATGTAAGGATATCTCAAACCCTAAGGAATGCCGCCTCTATACCCTATGACCAGTTACGCCAAAGGCATGTAGCTGACTACACGCACTTCTTTAACCGAGTAAACTTAGATATTGGCGGACAACCCGGCCTTCCTACCGACCAATTATTGGATGCCTACAAAAAAGGACGGCATGATCCTTATCTAGAGGAGCTGTACTTCCAATTCGGAAGGTATTTACTTATCTCGACCTCCCGTAAGGGAGCATTGCCTGGTAATTTGCAAGGCTTGTGGAACCAATATGATAGCGCGCCATGGAGCGCGGGCTATTGGCACAATATAAACATCCAGATGAATTATTGGCCCACCTTCACCACTAACCTAGCCGAAATGTTTGAATCTTACGCCGACATGAATAAGGCCTTCCGAAAGCAAACGCTTGGCAATGCAGATTATTATCTAGACAAGATGCGAATATATGACCCAAATGCCGAATACGTAATACCCATGGCTCCTGCAGGAACAGGTCAGAACGGATGGGCTGTGGGCACAGGCGGTTGGCCGTATTGGATATGCTGGCCAGGCCCAGGTAGCCACTCGGGTCCAGGCACGGGCGGCCTCACCGCAAAGTTATTTTGGGACTATTATGACTATACCCGTGACGAAAATGCGTTACGGGAGACGGTTTATCCCGCACTATTAGGCATGGCCAATTTCCTAAGTAAAACCGTGGTTAAGAAGGGTGATTTGTTTCTCGTTCATCCGTCTTCGTCACCTGAGCAACGCCAAGACCCTGCAGTTAAAAAGCATTACCAAACCACAGGCTGCGCTTTCGACCAACAGATGGTATACGAAACCCATAAAGACCTTATTGCGGCTGCGGAAGCGTTGGGTATAGAGGACGAGGTCGTTACCATCGCAAGAGAGCAGGTCAACTACCTTGACCCAGTCATCATAGGTGGTAGCGGGCAAATTAAGGAGTACCGCGAAGAAAACTTATACGGGGAAATAGGTGACCCCAAACACCGCCATATCTCCCAACTAATGGCTCTTTCGCCGGGGCAAACTATAAACAGCTCCACCCCAGAGTGGATAGAGGCTGCAAAGGTCACACTCAATAAACGCGGCGACCAATCTACCGGTTGGGCTATAGCGCATCGCTTTATCTGCTGGGCGCGTGTGCAAGACGGCGCAAGAGCTTATCTGCTGTACCAAACCCTGCTTAAAACGGGTACGCTCAATAATCTGTGGGACACACACCCTCCCTTCCAAATAGACGGCAACTTCGGCGGCACAGCAGGTGTAGCTGAAATGCTATTGCAAAGTAACGGCAATATCATAGAACCGTTAGCCGCTTTGCCACCCGCGTGGGCCAACGGCAGTTTTAACGGATTGGTAGCACGTGGCAACTTTGTCATCAGCTGCGAATGGGCTCATTCACGACTTACAACAATGACTGTCACCGCACGTGTAGGTGGTGTATGCCAAATACGCTATCCCGGCATTATAAACGCAGACGTTACTGATGAAAACGACGAAAAGTTGGCAACCTATTCTATTGGCAACGATTTGGCCATACAAACCACAGCGGGCAGGCTATATCTGTTTGATACTACTAATACGAACACTAACCAGTAGATGAGACGTATTAATTACTAAAAAGCTATACCCGTAAGTTCTTCAATATTTCATAAACTCAAAGTTACGTACTGATATTTATAGCTGTAAAATAGTTTTCGGAACATAATGATTAACTCTTCCGTCTATACTATCATAAACGCCAAAACAAATCCAAAGGAGAGTTACAAAATGAAGAAACTGATTGCATCCTTACTCGCAGCCATTTTATTTATGGCCGCTGTATCATCCGTTACCACCCACGCCGCCGCACTTGGCAGCACAGATTACCCCGCATTCTCGTCATTCAGCGGCACCGTAGAGGCCGTACAGGCTATTTCACGTACGCCGGCCGGCCATGCCGTTACCCCTGGCACATTAAGAATTACAATAATTAATGAGAACGGCGGCAGAGCCATCTTTATCACCACCCCCGATGCGTTCCTGGCCGATGGCGTTAACCTGACCGTCGGCGCAAGCCTTACAGGCTGGTTCGACACGAACGCGCCCACAAACAGGGCTTACCCACCCACATATGACGCAATCGCCTTCACCCTTTACGCAGAAGGTCCCCCATTCGTGAAGTTCGACAGGTTTGATGAAAATCTATTAAGTTTTGACGGCCAACTTAAGCTTAATGTATCTGAAGATACGCCTATCATCTTACAGGACGGTACGGAGTTCCAGCTTTTCGGCCAAACGGTTGAAGAAGCGCTTGCAAACCGCAAGCTACTCGTATTTTATTCAATAACCACACGTAGCATACCGCCGCAAACCCCGCCGGATCTTATCGTCGTATTCTTTGAGATCGCTGTGCATCCGATCGGCGTTTTACCCCCGTATTTTGAGCTTCCGACCGTCACATTGCCCGCACAAATTTGGTTGCCATCATTGAACGATATTGCCGTTGCCGGCGAGATAACAGATGTGCTTAACCTTGCAGGCGGCGACCAAACCATCGTTATCCGTATGGCGGAAGGCGGGACTGCGCACTTCGTTACAAGCGTAGACACATTTGTAGATGCAGGCGTTATGATTGAAGTTGGCGCACGCATCACAGCCTGGTTTGACGCTAGGTTACCCGTAGCCCTGATATACCCGCCACGCTACCACGCCGTTGCATTAACTGAGTATATAACGGAATTTATACCCGCCGAAACCGACGGTTTTGTCGCCGGTGAAATAATAGGCGTCTTTAGGCTTATGGGCGGAGGCCAAACGATAAGCGTTCGCACAGCAACCGGAAGTGTTGCCCATTTCGTTACAAACGATGAAACAATCATAAACGTTACGCTTGAAACAGGCTCTTGGGTTACTGGCTGGTTTGATGGGAACGCAATCATCCCCGCCATTTATCCGCCGCGCTACCAAGCAATAGCCTTTACGGAATACTTCGCGCCATTTATACCGGAATGCGATGACAGCATCTGGATTGACGACAATTACTATTTCTGGTTTGACGAAGATGATTTCTCCTGGGTTCAGGATATATTCCCTCCGCTTGGCACATTGGTTCTGCTTGTCGTTGAGGGAGAATTAGTTGGCGAAGTACCCCTCCATTACACAGAGCGTGGTATTGTTCTTGTACCGATCCGCGCCGTGGCAGACGCTTTAAACGTCACCCTCGGGTGGGACGGGGATACGAGCACAGTTACCTGGGGCGACGTTAGCTTCGTAGCCGGCGAGGATACCTACGCAATCACAGGCGGCGCGGAAATCACCCTCGGCACACCGTCCACAATTATCAACGGCCGCACATTCGTTCCTCTTTCATTTTTCCACACCGTACTTGGCATGAACAACGCGTTCTTCTTTGAAGGGCAAATTGATATAAACAATTTTGAGCATATGGAGATATGGATTGACGAAGATGGCTTCTATTGGTTTGATGAAGATGATTTTTCCTGGGTTCAAGATATCTTCCCGCCGCTCGGCACTTTAGTTCCGATTGTCGTTGAAGGCGAACTAATTGGCGAAGTGTCCCTCCAGTATACAGAACGTGGCATCGTACTTGTGCCCATATGTGTTGTGGCCGACGCGTTAGGCGTTACCCTCGAATTGGACGGCGAAGCAGGCACGGTTACCTGGGGCGACGTTAGCTTCGTAATCGGCGAGGACTTCTACACAATCGCAGGCGGCATGGAAATCGTCCTAGGCACGCCATCCACAGTTATCGACGGCCTCACATTCGTTCCACTTTCATTCTTCCGCATTGTACTTGGCATGAACAACGCCTTCTTCTTTGAGGGTCAAATCGACATAAACAATTTTGAGCGTATGGAGTAATTTTAATGAGCATGAGAATTGGCAATATTTACCATGTTTTGGGTTATGTGGAAATAGTTTTTGTGCTGTCGCTCCTAATCGCAGTAGTAGCCGGGCTTGTAGTTTATTTCATTTTTATCAAGAAGCGTAAGCGAGATAAATTAGCAAATAGGTTCTTACAGATCCTACACGATTTCCTACAGTTTAAAACATTGATACTTAAAACTGTTATAAAGGTTTTATATATCATAACCGCCATTTTTCTCACCGTTTTCGGCGTTTTGGCGATATTCGCGCCAAACGGCGGCACCGTCTTCGTCTTCTCCGTTATCGTTGGCAATATACTGGTGCGCATTGGATATGAAATAATTGTCATGTTCATCAGCCTTGTTGAGAACACAAGCGCCATCCGCCGCGCCCAAGAATCGCGCAATACGGCAACCGACGGCGACGGGTACTACGACCCCGTAGAATCCGACTTAGAAATAAGCGAAGACGATTTTGAATAAAATCAAAAATTTTGCTTGCATTACTTTCGTTTATATGTTACAATGGTTTTGCTGATGTTGAACTGTGATGGTCGGCTAGCGCTAGCCCTTCATTCACAGCCTGCGGAGGCAAACCCTACAATCTACTAACGAAAGGGGATGATGCAGTTTTATGTTAACAATTAGGGTGGTTTTGCTCTAACCTAAAAAGAGCAAAGCGGAGTCGGTTTCGGCTCCGCTTTTTCGTTGTCTCCATAATTTCGCATTTTTTGTCGAATTATGTCGGACGTTTTTTGTTGACAGCTGTATTATTATGTAGTATAATCCAGTTAATTCAAATGATAACATTTTAGAAAGATGGTGATTATGACGATTTATGAAAAACTAAGGCGAATACGGAATAAGCTAGGTTTTGCGGAATCAACCGTTGCACTAACCCTCGGTTGCTCCGCAAGTGAATTTGCAGACTTTGAGAACGGTAAAGTTGATATCCCTGATGAGCTTATCCCAAAATGGAAGTCAGCTCTCGGCATATCCGAAGTGCCGATAACCGACATTGAGGTTAAAACCTTTGAGGAAGCTCTTTGGAGCTGGCGCACGATTATAAACTCCTGGCTGGTAGAACTGGCCGGCGAAGGGGTAGAAACGTTAAAACGACGCGCCGAACTTTCATGCGAACCGCACTTGCTACATATCTATACGCTGA
>WQWB01000052.1 GCA_009785555.1 Defluviitaleaceae bacterium
GCAGGCGTATGGGTATGGGTGGCATGGGCCGCGCACCAAGAGTACCGCGCCAGCCCGTATCCCGCCCATCCACACCACGCGTTGGCGGCGGCGGTTACACCAAAGGCGGCGGTATTGGGAGGCTCGGCGGTGGCGGGTTAGGCGGCACACGCCCGGGCGGTCTTGGCGGCGGTATGCGCCCCGGTGGCGGCCCACGCGTTGGCGGCGGCGGATTTACGCGCGGCGGTGGCATTGGCAGACGATAAATTATATTGTATATTAACCCTCGGCTTTCGTCGGGGGTTTTTGTGCTTAACAACTCATTTTCATAATTAAAATAACCGATTATGATTCACAAAAGGAAAATATGGATATAGTAAAACAACTTAATTCTTTTATGCTAAACACAAAACTAAGGTTGGAATACGCTATTTGCGGGGGGCATGCGATCGACTTATTTGTCGGTACCAAAACGCGCCCGCACAAAGATTTAGATGTTACACTTTATTGGGATGATAGGGATAAAATAATCCAACATATGCTTGATAGCGGCTGGGATGTTTATGAACCCTGCGGAACCCCATATTTACATAAAATAACCGATACCTCCAACCAAAAGCGCGTAAGGTCTAATATATGGTGCCTTAAACCCACAAACCGGCACTACGAGTTTACCGAGCATGAAAAGAACATGTACGCCGCCGAATTTGATAACTCTGAGCAAGCAGAATTAGATTATATAGAGTTTTTGTTTAACATGAGAAGTAATGGATACTTCCTGTATTCACGCAACCATGAAATTAAAATCGACCTCACTGAGGCTATATATCATGCCGATAATATCCCTTACCTCGCTCCCGAAATTGTGTTACTATATAAATCGACGGCGGCTGATGATCCTGATTACCAACTTGATTTTAACAATGCTGTTGAAAAAATGAATTCTAGGCAATTGATATGGTTAAAGGATTCACTAAAAATTATGTTTCCAGATGAACATATATGGCTTGATAAATTGGATAGATTTTTAAGTAACTTATGATACGGCTGAGGATTTGTTCGATGAGGAACCAAAAGACATACACATGGATTTAAATTTATATAAATTAAGAAGGGATGAAAAAATGAAAAAATTATCGCTAGCCGCGCTTTTTTTGGCGGCATTAATGCTTGTGGGTTGCGTAACCCATATGAGCTACACCAAAACCCCAGATGACGCTGTAGACACCTGTGCCTTATGGCGCGCTGAGATTTGGGCGGAACACGTCGCGCGCGAAACAAACGTACAGCGCCGTATTTTAGAAATGCGTGGTAACACGATGGCCTTTGGCGGCGTATCCATGCGCTATGTTTACTTCGTAATCGGCGAACCGGGCGAAAACGGATTTCCCCTGTTTATCGCCATGCACGGCGGCGGCGGCGTCCCCGCCGCGACGAACGACAGCCAATGGGTTGCCATGCAGACTTATTACCAATTCAGCGTGCCCTACGGAATTTATGTCGCCGTTAGGGGTGTGCGGGATACGTGGAACACCCATTTCAACGACGAGAGCTTCCCCCTATACGACCGTTTGATAGAAAACATGATTCTCTTCAGAAACGTCGATCCTAACCGCGTGTACCTCATGGGTTACTCCGCGGGTGGAGACGGCGTTTACGGCATTGCACCGCGCATGGCGGATAGATTTGCCGCCGTACACATGTCTGCAGGGCACCACAATTGGGTAAACCCTATAAATCTAATGAACACGCCAATAACCCTCCAAATGGGTGAGAACGACACGGCATTTAACCGCCATTTAGAGACAGCTCGTTTCGGCCAATCCCTCGCCGCCCTCGCAAACGCACACCCCGGCAGGTACATGCACACAGTACTTATGCACCAAGGCCGTGGCCACGCCATTGTAGATAACGATATGGGCAGAACCCTCCAAACCGTTTTCGCCGACAGCGAGGCATGGCTTATGTACCGCGAAGGCGAAACTGACGAAACACCCGAAACCGTGCAGATTAATGCAAACGCGGTAGACTTTCTCACACCGCACACGCGTGACCCGCTGCCGACAGAGCTTGCGTGGGATCTATCCACGCGCGCCAACCGACGCTCCGTCGAATCGTTCTTTTGGTTACGTGCCGGGTTTGACGTAGGCGGCGGAACAATTTTTGCATCATACGACAGAGCGTCAAACGCGATTACCGTAGATACCTTGGACATTAACGGCGAGTTTTACGTTTTACTTAATAGCCTTATGGTAGACTTCTCCCAGCCGGTTACGATAATTGTTGACGGTGCGGCAACAACACACAACCTAACACCAGACGAGGACATAGTACGCCTCACAACGCGCGAGCGCGGCGACCCGAACTTTCAGTTCTCAGCAATGGTACGCATAGCACAGTAACTATTTCACACATTGGACATACACCCTGCGTATAATGCTTTATAGCATTTTCGCGGGGTGTTTTCTATGGGTAACTTTGGCGGGTTTGTAAACTTTGATACGGACTTTACACTAAAACTATCCGAAATTACAGGAAAGCTCTGGGAAATGTCCACTTTACTTGGTAAGGGAGTCGATTTTGGCATCGATATCTGCGAAAAGAATGCCGCCTTTGCCCAAAACTCCCTAACACCCCTTCATGGACAGGATTATTGTTTTGGCCAAGACGGCAATAAGGTTTATATATTCTGCAGTAACTATGCTAACGATTTTCCGCTTAGCGGCGCGTTATACCTATCCGAAGCAAACAAGCTATATCTATTCCGCAAACCGGGCGGCAACGCGCTATATTACGGCACATGCCGCGACGGCTGGCTGGGGAGCGCATTTTCGTCGTCCCTGTCCGCCATCAGCCACTTCTGCGGTAGTTTTAACGAATTAAAACCTCAGGAAACGCTTATTTTCAAAAACAACATATCGTAAACGAATAACTTGTTACAGCCTGTAGTAAAGGCGCGCATTGCGCGTCCGCGTTACTCCCGCACCTGCAAAAGCTCCAGCGGCATCTTACGGGTGATAGAAATAGCCGACCCGACCGCGCCAAGGCTTGCTCCAAGCAAATACAAAGCCGCACATAGAAGCGTATTCAGTTCCCAAATAATAGCAATATCCCCAACCACTAACGCAAGCACAGCAAGGCCTATAACTAAGCCACCCATGCACAGCAAAACCTGCTCAACGCACAGCACGGTGCGCGATTTTACCTTCGGCGAGCCAAGCACCCGCATTATCGCGGCATTTTTAGCGTTTTGGAACATTATTATCGTGGCCAAGCCGGTGCCTATAACGGCGGACAGCACGATTGTAACCGGGTACAGTACCGCCATCATCCTGTTCATTTGCTCCAACGGCCCAACGACGGCCATCAACTCCGTGTCGTGGATAACCGCTCTCATGGGCGTACGCAGGTACATATAATCCGTAATCGGCCTACGCGTAATTTCGTCTAGTTGTTCTTGAAGCACATAAAGCTCGCGGTTTCTAGCCGGGTCGATAGTTGCGCGTACGGATGAGAAAAAAGGAAGGTGCGGTTCACCAACGTCTCTGAAAATGCGCTGATGCCTGCTCTCCATAACGCCTACGGCCAGCAGGATCGGATCAAACCCCGTCAC
The DNA here is from genome assembly GCA_009785555.1 of Defluviitaleaceae bacterium. Classification (GTDB taxonomy): domain Bacteria; phylum Bacillota; class Clostridia; order Lachnospirales; family WRAX01; genus WQWB01. The sequence continues at coordinate 3,593 of WQWB01000052.1, forward strand.
GTCACTGTCGGTATCACCGCAATAATATATACCACGCACAACACCGATGCTGCTCATATACCGGCCGCCGCTAATCTCCGTCCTTTCCATTTCAAGCCTTACCAATTCGGCAAGGTATACCTCAACGAACTGAATTTCATCACCCAGGCCAACGCCAAGCTCCAAGGCCATAGACAGAGGGATGACGACAGGTACACGGCGGAATGTTGCCGGCGGCTGCCGTACACCAAAGTGATTAAGCCCAAATGTCTGGCGGAATATGCTTTCATCAAATCCTTCTTCCCACTCCACAGCAATATTTTCGCCAAAGTTATCAAAAAACTCTTGGCCATCACGTATGCCAAGCATTCGCATAGACATTAATTCATCAATAAGCCAATCAGCCGTGCGCTGTACATCCCCAAATGTTTCCAAAAGAGCCCAGTATTCTTGTTCACTTATTAACCAAGCGTCTTCAAGCATGGTAAATACATCTTCTATTTCTTCCATAACCATCGTTATTTCTTCGCCTGTCATATCTTCCGTAATAAACCTACCCATGGAATCCCCACGGAACACAATGGTCCCATCAGGAACTCTGTGTATATCGCCGTTAAACATCGCTTCAACGATAGGATTATTCCATGTTGTGGTTATTTCAGATACACGAAAAATATCCGGTAAGAGCGGATCAACGCCCCACTGCGATGAGGTATTCCACGTCGGCAGGCCCAGATCCGCAAGGCGTGCAGGCGTAGACACGACGCTAAGGCTGACTTGCTCCTGGCTCATTTCAACAAACACATCGGTTAGGAACGAACCGTTCATCCTCGTCATAGTCGTTAATCTCTGAGCAACTTCGTTTGAGATGAAGTTCTCCGTTTCTTGCCCTAACATAATAAAATCTTGCGACAAACCACCAATTTGCATCGGACTGTTTACTGCATACTGCCAAAGTACCGCTTCACTCTCATCTGCCTGCATAATCTCTACGATAATGATAGTATTATCGAATAAATACTCGACCTCTTGCGTATTACGCTCAATTGTTACATACATCCAACCCAGCGCGATGACGAAGGCCGCCGCAAGTACAATCGTAAGCGCGGATTTTACCGACGAGCGGCGCATATGGCGCAAGATAAACAACCAGGATGACCTGCGTACGTTCCTTCTTGCATTGGGCGGTATAACGATTGGCGGGCCAAGGTCAAACATGTCTGGAATAGCAAGTACTTCCCCGCTTTCAATCTTTCTCTTTGCTTTTTTAATACGGACTGCGTTGCCTTGAATTAACTCCAGTACTGGTTTACGCGTAACCAGCACCGCGCCTACTGCGGCGATAACTACCACAAACAAAAGCACCGCAACGCACATAACGAATAACCATCCGATTGCCAGCTGGCTTACGGCCTCAGCCCCTTCGGGCATGCTAACTGCCGCTAAGTTCTCCGCCGCCTGGCGCATAGCCATATTAAACGACCCGGCACCACCCGCAAAAATCGCCAACGCGCTTAGTGTGCAGATAGCCAGTACGGACTGGCCGATAACCGTTTTCCTAGGCGATCCAAGCGCGCGAAGTACCGCAAAATTACGCTTTTGGTTACGCATGAAGATAAATACGGAGAAAAGCAGAGCCATTACAAGCACGGCGGAGAATATAAGCGCGTTGTACATAGACGATTGCCGCACGGGTTGTACACTGTTCCAAAACAGGTCCGCGTCGTTCTCCATAAAGAATACCGCCGCTCCAAGAGTCGCCAGCACATCAGCATTTTCCGCAAGGAAAACCTCCTCATCCCGCGCATTTGCTAGGATGAAGGAAATCATGTATAGCTGCCCAAAACCGTCAGGTAAAATTGAAAGCGGGACGTAAATATGGCTGGCCTCACTCTGCGGGCCTTGAAACAGGCCTACTACCTCAACCTCCAACGTGTAAACGGCATAATCCATCCAACCCGGGTCATGCTCCATAAACACCGCGCCGTGAACGTACGGGTTGTTGAGATGACGCATATCCAAACGAAGCACGTCGCCGACGGATATGCCCCTCGTATTGGCAAATACGGAGTGGATAACCGCCGTATGAGTCTGGAGGTTGTAATCGTCATAAGTAATAGCGCGGCCGCCGGTTATAACCTTAGCCGGGTGGCTGCCCATCATCGTCGGCAGTGCCGTCATGTCGCGCGTGCCTATTACGCCGAAGGATTCCTGGTTTTGGCGTATTGCCCTCAGGTACGGCTCGATATCGGCAAGACCGAGCGCGGCAAAATCCACCGGCTCCCCGGCCTCCGTGTCCAGCATAACGTACCATATCTCCTCGCCGCCAAGGCCTTGGTTTATCGGTGACGCCAACCTATCCGAATTAAGGCGCATAACGAATATCGCGTTAAAATCCCCTCGAAGCATTATCCTGTCACCGGGCGTAAGGTTACGTATAAACTCTGCCTGTTCGCTGCCCGGACCCCAAGGGAAAACAAACCCCTGCACCCTGCCCGCCCAAATGTTGTCAACGTATCCGGCGATAACATCTTCTATCCTTACCCGTATATAATACCTGCTAAAACCCGAAGAAAGAGTAAATAATGTCGCCTCAACTACCTCACCGGCAACGATAAACTCGCCGAACGGCGACGCCGCCATGCGTGGGTTAAACCAATTATGTATGCGCACGCCGTCATCCCGGAAGTCCAATTGACCGCCGAAGGACATATTAAACACGCCGGGTATGGTCGTTGATACGATGCGGCTATTGTCTATAAACTCAACAAACCCGCTGTTTGACACGATGTACGCGGCGGTTATCAGGTTTTCCGCGGCGTAACCGTCGATCAAGGCCTCAACCCCATCCATCGGAGTAATTACGCCTACGGAACGATAGAACGCGCCGATACGCTCCGTCTCACGCACGACGATTATGTATTCGGTCGCCTGCAGCACAAACGCAAACGATATCGCGGTTATCAGCGCGAATAAGAAAAATGAACGTATTGGCTGGCGTAATGTGGACTTCGAAAAGATGTTTTTCATGTTACACCTACTTCCTATAATTATAACAAAATTACTTGAGCTCAGCGCCGTCATTAGACTTGTAGCGAAATATTTGAACTCCGCACCGTCATTGCGGGCTAGTGGGAGTTAAAGCACGTCTTTTCCGCTTTTACTCCCACTTGACCCGCAATCTCTAAGCTATGTATTACTCTCTAACCTGCAAAAGTTCTAGCGGCATTTTGGACGTTATAGATACCGACGCCGCAAACGCCCCAAGCGTTGCGCCAAATAGATACAATGCGGCGCAAATAAGGGACATGCCGTTCCACATCGCTGCCACATCACCTACAATGACGGCAAGGACGCTAAACCCCAATATAATCCCACCAAAGCATAATAGCAATTGTTCCGCGCATAACATCATCCTCGACTTCTGCTTAGGTGCGCCAAGCACCCTCATAATCGCGGCATTTTTTGCGTTTTGCAGCATTATGATCATCGCCAAACCCGTACCCACCAAAGCTGACAGCACGATCGTTATGGGATAAAGAACCTCCATAATTCGTAAACCCTGCTCCAAAGGCGTTATAACTGTGCGTAACTCAACATCCTGCACCACGCCGCGGTACGACGTACGCATAAAGGCCACCGCATTCTGATTCCGTGCGGTATTTTGCACAAATTGATGAAATGCTTGCCCCGTTATTATTTCTCTGTTATATACAGGGTTTATAAATGCGCGTATACGTGAGTAGAACACGGGGTTTAACAGCCCTGCCGCATTGTCCAGCACACGCATGTGGCGGTGGTTCATAATCGCGATTGGGATTATTATTGGGTCATCAAGCGTCAATGCACCTGCCGTCTCGTAATGGAAGTACCAACCCGCAACGATAAGCCTGCTGGATACGTTATACGATCCGCCCTCATCATACGTCGACAGCGCGTTATCCATATTCCTAACGTTTATAAGCCGTACCGCGTTCCTGTCTAAATATCTTTCTATAAGAACGATCTCTTCGCCGAGGCCAACTCCAAGCTCCTCCGCCAAATGGCGAGGTATTAGAACGGGGTACGGGCGGTTGTGCCACTCCACTTGCACATATACCATACCAAAAATACCCTCGTCAAAACCTTCCGCAAACTCAATCTCAACGCCAACGGCAAAATCATCAAAAAACGGCTCGACCATGTTTACGCCTATCATACGTACTGGCATAAGCCCCTGCTTAAAATCCCAATCCGTATGGAAGAACCGTATATTAAAATGCGACATATAGTTGTGCCGTGGACTGGCCGCGAAATTTACAAGCCCGGCCGAAGCCACTTGCCTGGCCGTGGCAACGGCAGAGAAGTACACCTGCTCCTGCCGCATTTCAAGGTAAATATGCGATACATACGGACGTGATGGCAATGGGTGTGTACGCAATCGCTGTGCCATTTCGTCAGATATCACGTTTTCCGTAATGTCACCTATAACAAGTTGGGAATCACCGGGTGTATATTGCCAAAACACCATTTCATCTGGGTCGGCCATAAAAATTTCCGCCGTAACCTCCGTATTATTGAACAGCCAGTCTATCTCCTCTGTGTTCCACCCTATCGCCGCGTTTATCCAACCAAGAGCAATAACAAAAGACGCCGCAATAACAACGGTTAATGCCGATTTAAACGACGAGCGGCGCATATGGCGGAAAACGTACAGCCACTCCGCTCTGCGGATATTCTTTTTCGCGCTTGTGCCTGGCAAAACAGGCGGTCCAAGGTCAAGAGTTATGGGTATATCCATTGGTGTACCGGAATCAGCAACCGTCGTTATTTTAATCGTCTTGGGTTTTTTAACTTTGGTTAGGTTTCCTTGTAGTAGCACTAAAACCGGCTTTCTAACAACAAACATTGAACCGAACGTCGCAAATGCAAGCATCGTTAATATGATTGCCATCCCCATACCTAAAAGCCAAATAATGGATAGGTCTGTCGCCGCCTCCGCGCCTGCAGGTAAGTTTACTAAATCCAATGTCTCCGCAGCCTGGTTAAGTGCGTAACCGAAGGACAGTGTACCGCCGCCAAAGACGGAAACAAACCCAAGCAGGCAAACGGCAAGCACCGCATTTACCACAACTTTAACTTTTGGCATACCAAGAGCGCGCAGGATCGCAAAGTCGCGCTTCTTGCTTCTAATATAGATAAATATAGACAAAACAAGCGACAATACCAAAACCATACCGAAAATAAGCGTATTTAACATAGAATTTTGGCGTATAGGCATTACCGCCGCCCAAAACACTCCGGCCTCGCTGTCGAGAAAAGTTATTCTCATACCAAACTCCGCCATGGCTTCATTATATCGTGCTAAAAATGCCTCTTCGTATGCCGCGCTGTTAAGTACAATCGACATCGTATCTATACGGCCGAAATGCGCCGGCACAATGGACGCAGGCACGAAGAAATTGTTAGAATCTCCATCCAAACTGTTAAAGATGCCGACTATTTCCACCTCCAACTCAAACGTCTCCGCGTCCTCCCAATTGGGGTCGTAATCAAGGAAAACCGCACCGTGGGTGTGTGGGTTTTCTATATCGCGAAGCGTTATGGCAATAATATCGCCTATTTCATATCCTCGCGTGGCGGCAAAAACCTGGCTGACAAGGACAACATGGTTGCGGGCTTCATAGTCGTTACGGTCAATCATGCGGCCAAAAGGAGCAATTGTAGTTATAAAATAACGTTCAACTTGTTCTAGTGACGTAAATCTGCTCGGAACATCGTCCATATCAACGCCGGGTCTAAGTTCCGCATTTCTAAATTCTGCAAGCATCAATCTCCCCTGCGTAACCGCGGCCATCGCCGTCATATCTACAGTTAGAACGACGCCGACGGATTCCTGGTTTTGCCGCACAGTCCTAATATACCGCTCTATATCTCCAAGTCCGAGTTCTCCAAAGTCCACGGACGCACCCGGTTCATCAGGTAACCTAAGCGCCCAAACCCACTCGTCTGGATGCACGAACCTCTGCCCTCGCCAGCCTGCATTAAGCGGCTGGATCCATCTATCTGAAAACAGGTTTAACCCGGCAACGCTATTAAAATCGCCGCGTACAAGCCACCGCTCACCCACCTGTATATCATGCACAAACGCGCCGCGCGGGTCACCTGCACGCAAAGGCACAACAAGTCCCTGTGCTTTGCCATATTCTACATGTATCCATTCAGGATATCCGGTAATTACATAATCTATCGCAATGCGTATGTAATAAAAATCCCTAAGGGCCGGGCCTGCACTCAGCACCGTACCCGCAAACAGCATGTCACCAAACTGCGACGGGCTTTGCTGGGCTATATACCAGCGGATAGACCGCCCTTCGCCGCCCCACATACCGCCTCCGATGGACATATTAAACTCGCCCGGTATAGTGCCTGACACCATCCTATTTCCGTCTATAAAATCAATATACCCGCTATCCGCGATAACGGACACAATTTCGTTCATAGTTATACGCCGAAGTCCTTCCATCGCAAAGTCCGTGCCGTGCCGCACTTGCACGATTTCACCGTTCTCGTTACGAGCTGGCACAAACCAAGCGTGCAGAGGCTCTATAACGGCGATAGAACGGTAAAAGCCGCCAAGCCGCTCCGTCTCCCGCATTATCACGGCAAACTCTGTAGCTCGCGCAACAAACGCAAAGGATATAACCCCCATTAAAAGCAATAGAAGAAAGGATTGTACTGGTTGCCGTAATGTCGATTTAAGAAAAGTGTTTTTACGCATATAGCCCTCCATTTGTATTTGATTTTTAGTATAACAGAAAAACCATTACAAGTAAAGAAATGTCATCATTTTCTAGCAAATAGACGTATTTTTATACATAAATACGCAAACCCTAAGCAGTAAAGGAGGTATTTTATATGATTTCATCAAAAACAAATAATATAATAAAATTATCAATGATTATTTTGGCAATATTATCCATACTACCTGGTTGTCGCGCCGCAAACAGCATAACCCGCATCATTATAGACGAGGGTGAAACGGATCGCATGGAACTTGCGTATAAATACGAAAGCGGCCGTTGCAGTGAAGACGAGCTTGAAAGATATATAGGCACAATGCCGGAAGTTGAGTCTGCGTATGTATCTATGGCTGGTAGCACTGCGATAATTAACCTATCTTTAAACGATAAATTTACCGATGACAAGATTCTGCAGATAAAGGAAACCGTCACCGAAAGCGTTGCCGCGTTAAGTAACGCTCCGCCCCATGTCGTCGTCAATA
>WQWB01000053.1 GCA_009785555.1 Defluviitaleaceae bacterium
AAACAGCGTAACGGCCCCACGGGTACGGTTGAGCTGGCGTTTTTGGGGCAGTATGTAAAGTTTCAGGATATTGCGTATTATTAACAAGCGAGTTGTTGCAAGTGAAGAAAATTTATATTATGAGGAATTCGTTATTGCGAGCGCTACGAAGCAATCCAGTACCAGGAGGGAACATGGAACTATTTCATTATACTGATGTCGCAAATAAAGAAAGTGTTCTTAAAAATGGACTTAAAGCCACCACCAAATATGAAATATTTACTCCTATTAGAGAAAATGTTGTTTTTTGTTGGCTCAAAAAAGAAGACAATAAGATATTTGATAGTAGTAGAATATGTTTTAGAGTAAATGTTTCAGACGATAGGTGTTTAATTGCAGATATGGATTATATAAGTATTGCAATGATGTATAAATATAATACGCAGGGAGAAGGTATGGTCAAAAAACCTGTAAATAAAAATGCAGAAGCACTACTTGTTCAACTTTATGAGGTAACGGCTGTAAAATATTGTGATTACTATGACGGAATACATTTTTCGCCTGAGGTTTTGGTGAAAGGTGATATTCAAGCTACTGATATTGAAATATATCATTAAAAATTTCGAATAATATTGTTTGCACTCCTGGATTGCTTCACCCAGTTGTTCTAAGTGCATCAACACTAAGACAAGAATAAAAAGCTTTAGACCCGGTATAACAGAGATGAACATCGTTAAATAGATAAATAGCGACACATTATAGTTGCTGATTAAATATAGGGTAAGCAAATGATAAGGATTGAAATTTCAACTAAGATAGAGTTTAACGCAATATATTTTGGGTTATGTTTAGGAAAGTACGAGTTTGCGTGCATAAATAAGACTGATGAAATAGTTGGTTTACAACGTAGCATTGAGGATTATGGCGAAGCGAACCTAGGTGCGGTGAAAGAGTTTTTCCGCTATGCGCGGGGTATAACATGCGATGTGTACCCGTTCTGGCCGTGTGCGGCTCTTTTGGAAACGGCGTTGTTTTATATGGATGGCGGCGTATTTGATTCTGTTGCTTATCGTACTTATGTTTGTGGCCTCACAAATATTACGGATGAAGAACGTAACGATGAGTTTTTTGCTTGGGTTGAAGATTTTCCAACTCATTTACAAACCGTTTTGGATGATGAATTTTTTCAAGAAATTAACTATAAGTTGGATAAAATTGTTGGGTCGCTAGATGTTGACTCAGACGTACGAAGGCTTACCGATAGCTTGGCGGTGATACCGGCGGCAGTGGACAAGCTGAACGTGCTGATCTGCCCGCTAAAGTGCTGCTATTCGGCCGATTATTTTACATATGGGCGCGAGATGTCCGTTCTACTAGGAGACTACCTGCCGCATTCCATCATCCACGAATATATGCACATTGTCGTACGCCCTCACATAGAAGCGAACCGTGTATGGGTTTTGGAAAATTGTTGTGATGAGGAATACGGCATAGATTCATCTTACTATATGGACGGCGGCGAAAACGGGTTTCTAAATGCCTATGAGGAGGCGGTCGTGCGCCATGCGGCAAATGAAATTGCGAACGGTAAGAATGTTGATATTGAGGAACTAGTTAAATTTGGATTGGTAGGAGGCAGTCGGCATGGCTAAAATACCTTTAGGAGATAATTGGAAGCGTTATTCCGAAGAGATAAGCGCAAGCATCCAAAAGAAAGAACGTCCGAAGATAGATAAGATAATCGACCTTCTTTTGACTGATCCCATCCTTAATGCTTGGTTAACAAAAATTGTTGCGATATTGAAAGAAAACAACGAGAGGCCGACATGGTACGGTACCAGTAAATATAGGTTTCAGCATAAAAAAGAGACTTCGTTTTATATTACGGTTGGCAACGGTTTTAAGTTTAGGGAGAATGAGATTTTTATTACGATGAACATGCCCCCACCCGCGAGCATCGCGTTATTTGAAACATATCTAACGGATGAAATGCGCGTTTTGCTTCTTCGTAACGTCGCATTTATCGAGTGCCGTTCCGGAAATCTGTGCAGCAGGCGGTTAAGTTTTGACTTTTTGGGAAGTCGTTATGAAAGTGTATGCACCATGAAATTTATTAATTTTTCAATTAATGCCAATATAGCAGATTTGAGCGTACAGTTAAGGATTATTGAAGATTTTGTGAAGGCGAAGATAAGGTTTAGTAATGCGATCCGTAATATATAATTTGATTTATAGAGGTGTTTGATGTATCATTATTATTTCTCAATGCCAAAGTCCGATAATCCGGGTACGGTTTTTCTGCCCATGAAATCTTCGGTAAACGTTCCGGTTATCATCAGTTGCTATGCTTGGGATAAAGAATATTGGACGAACAATATGGAAGAGGTGCTTAAAAAGCACGTAACGAAGAAGCTGAACACAGGTATGGTAACCATAAAACTGACCGGCGGCAGTGACGAGGATAGCACGTACAAACGCATGGTGTGGGAAAATGATTTAGCCGCCATTGTCTCGTGGGTTAGGGCGAAACGGTTTGCTAAGAACGACAAGATCGGCATTTTCGCCTATGGTGCGGGTGCGGAGGCGGCATTGCCGTATGCAGACGGGGTGAGTGATGTGGCTTTCCTTATACTCGTAAACGCAATAAAAGACGAGTTGGCAGACGAGGAAATCGCCGTTATGCTTGATAAGACGGCGATACCCGTTTTATATCTGCGTGGTACCGGTGAGGCTGTTGTTATCCAAACGCAGAAACAGAAAGCGCGAGAAGTGAAAGTCTTGCAATCGTCTGTTACGAAATCTGCGTTTATAACCTTTGTTGGTGCGGATAATTTTATGTTTAACATATCTGATCAGGTTGCGCTAGAAATTGAAAGATGGATGAAGCTTGCGGAAATAATTTGATCATGAGATTAAAGCGTCGTTGAATTTTAGCGCGTCGCAGATATATTTACACGAAAATATGAGGGTTTATTATGGCGATATTATTATCTTTACAAGGTGGCATGGCTGTTGGTAAAACTACGGCGGCACGGTTGGTGCAGAAAATTTTGCCGCATGTTTACGTTGATTTTGAAGAGCCGGTGCCGATATGGCAGGAGGTTGTGCGCCTTGGTTTGCTTGAGAACACGGCGGAAAACTTCGTTACGCGCCAGCGTATGTTTATTGAGTATGAAATCAAGAGGCGTGAAGAAGCGATAAAACGCGGCGGCGTTACGCTTTTTGACCTTGGGGCTGAGGAAATTGAGTTTTATTCACTTTACTATCCGAAGTCCATAGGGTTAGATATAGATCCCGAAGTTATGCTTGCCGAGGATCTGGCAAAGTTGCGCTTAATACGGCCAAGCGGCGTGCTATACTTGGATGCAGGGCATGGCGTTCTGTCTCGCAGGCGTAAAGACGACACGGAGAAGAACCGCGGCTTTTTTGATCATTATATAGAAAAAATGGCGGATGATAAGCGTGTATTCTTTTTGGGGTATCCTAACTGCACGTTTTTGGATGTGGCGGAGGCGGATATAGGTGCCGTCGCGGACAAGGTTGCCGAATGGGTAAAAACGTGGATTTGATATCGGGGAGTTATTGGAATGTGATATATCCAAAACTATAAGACGTTAAAAAGATAAAGAAGGAAAGAAAATTGCGATGGTGGGGTATTTGCAGAACATTTTTAACGACATAGGTTCGGTAACGGGGTTTATCACGCTAACGATTTCCGTCTTCGGCATAATAAGCATTTTCTTGTCAAACATTTCCAGACATTTGCTTACGCGTAAATACGGTATACCCCTCAAAGCCACGCTTACGTCCAACATAGCTGAAAGTGCAAACGTTTGGATATCCCTTATGGGGTCGCTCGGGTTGGGCATTGTCTTGCCAATCGCCTTGTTAAATGTGGACATAGGAGTTTGGCCGCTTAGATTGATTGTTGGTTTTTCGGCATATTTGGCATTTGCATTTACAAAAAGAAGCGCTAAATTTAACTTTTCTGTCAAAAAGTCCAATTTACAGATAGACGTAACGATATGGATAGCCGTTATTGTTGCCATCAGTTATCAGACATTACACGAATATGCCGCTCAATTTATAGCTGATAATGGATATGGCACCATAAATGCCATTGCTACGCACCGCCTTGTCCGAGCGGGCATTGGGTTAGGTGCGTATTTTATAACCTTGGCCTTCTTGTTTATAAACGGCATGAAGGCAATGCTTTACGGCGCGAAGGGTGGGCTTATGATTGTGATGGTTGATGGGCAGATGTACCTCGTAACGATGCGCTCAGCCGCGTACCATTGGATATTGCTGCCTTGTGAATATAAGGAATACAAGCGTGAGCGGAAGTTAATAAGGTTGGTTTTTCAAACGAGTAAAAAATTTATAGTGTTTACGAAAGGCGAGTTTATCGTGCGGGATTTGACGGAGCTTAATAAAATCAACCATGCGTCGGAAGGTATCGCCATAGATTCAATAAAATATGATTTGCTATGTAAGAAAAACTTAACGAAGACAAACTGATACTAGTTTTAAGCAAAACCGTATAATATAACGCTGGAGGGGTTTAATGGAATACATACGGAACATTTTTAGTGACTTTAGCTCGGTTGCGGGTTTTGTCACGCTTACTATAACTATTTTCGGCGTCATCAGCGTGCTTTTGTCAAATATGGCGCGCTACACGCAATGCGGCAAGTACGGCATACCCGTCAAGGCCGCGCTGCAGATGAATATAGCCGACAGTATGAACGTGTGGATTACGCTTATCGGCTCCGCCGGCTTGGGGATTGTCCTGCCTGTTGCTTTGCTTGGTATGGATATAAGCGGTTGGGTTATCGTGCCTATTATTACGATAATGGGGGTTATTGCGTTCATATTTACAAAATCCGGGATACGCTTTTCCATTATCGGTGAGCATAGCAGTAATCTAATTGTTTTCTTCCAGTCTTCTTTGATATTTGCATTTTCGTATTTGAGGATACATGGGTTGGTTTCATCCCAATCAACCGGCATAGTGAGTTATGGCGGCGGGTTCTTTTCGCTTCTCCTTACTATAATTGCATGTTTAGGTTTGCTATTTCATTTTACTATCTTGTTTATATTTTTTAAATCAGGCCTCACGCGGATGCTTTACGGCTCAAAGGGTGGGCTGATGACTGTTGATATTGATGGGCAAACACATTTGATTATCATGAAAAACTCATCATACCATTGGATACTGCTGCCTTGTACGGTCAAGTACTTCAGCTCTAGGAAAAAAACGTTTTTTATAGACGTAACGCGCAAGGGTAGGTATATTGTGTTTACGCGGGGCAAATTTATTGTGCGTGAACTGTCTTCGTTAAGTGAATATATATCGCATAACGATTCGGCACATGTTATAGATGCTATTAAATATGAAAAATTATTGAGAATGCCAAATGCAAAGGAGATTGACGATGCGGAATGTAAATAACCATATACACACGATCTATTCCTTCTCGCCGTACACCCCGCGGGAGGCTGTTTTGCGCGCCAAAGAGGCCGGTCTTGCGACGGTCGGGCTTATGGACCACGATAGCGTAGCCGGGGCGGACGAATTTTTGGCGGCGGCCCGTGATTATGGCATTGGTGCTACAATTGGCTTTGAGTGCCGCGTCAGCTTAGCTGGTACGCAGTTTGCGGATAAGCGGGTGAACAACCCAGACCAACGCGGCGTGGCTTACTTGGCGATGCATGGCATTCCATACAAACATCTATGCATCGCGGAGGGTTTTCTAAAGCCGATACGCGGCAAGCGGCTGGAACGCAACCGAAAAATGGTTGAAAAATTAAATAAAAACTTGAAACCGGGGATGCCCAGCATAAGTTGGGAAGACGTTTTAAAATGTTCGCAATACCATAACGGCGGCACGGTGACGGAGAGGCACATACTTTACTCGTTTGCCGCCGCAATTACGGAAGATGAGCCGGCCAGGCATTTTCTTCTCGGTATGTTTAAGGCGCAGCTTATGGATAGTTTCTATATAGACGCCGACGACGAATTGCCGCACATTTCAGACTTTATCAACCTTGCAGAAGAGATTGGCGCGATACCAGCGTACGCTTACCTTGGGGACGTTACAAATTCCGTTACCGGTGATAAGAAGGCGCAGGAGTTTGAAGACGGATATCTCGACGAGTTGTTTGCTTACCTTAAATCCGTCGGCTTTTCTGCGGTAACGTATATGCCGGCTCGCAACACGTTGAGACAGCTCGCTAGGGTTATGGGGTTGTGTGAACGGCATGGCATTTTCCAAATTTCTGGGGAGGACATAAACTCACCGTTCCAGTCCTTCGTCTGCGAAAAGATAGAGACTCCGGAGTTTTGCCATCTAATAGATTCGGCCTGGGCACTTATTGGTCATGAAAAGATGAGCGAGTTGGGGTTGGAATATGGAATGTTTTCTGAAAAAACAAAAATAGAAATGCCGGATTTAAAGCAAAGAATAAAATTTTATGCAGAGAAGGGTAAGGAATATTATGAAAAATAAAGCGGTTAGGTTATACGGGGCAAGTGATGTGCGGTTGGAGGAGTTTGATTTGCCGCAAATTGGGGATAATGAGCTTTTGGTAAAGATAGTGTGTAATAGTATTTGCATGTCTGATTATAAAGCCGTAAAGTTGGGTGCAGAGCACAAGCGTGTGCCGAACGATGTGGCAAACGCACCAATCATTCTTGGGCATGAACTGTGCGGGGAAATCGTTGAGGTCGGCAAAAATTACTCGGATAAATTTGCATCGGGCGCAAAATTCGCGCTCCAACCGGCCATGAACAATACGATGGATGCGGCTGGCTATAGTTATCCATATTTAGGCGGCAATAGCCGTTACGCCATCATCCCGCAGGAATATATTGAACAGGGCTGCGTTTTGCCGTACGCGGGTGAGGCGTTCTTCGCGGGGGCTCTGGCAGAGCCGATTTCATGCATCATCGGTGCGGCGCACGCGAACTACCACACCAAACAGGGTGACTACAACCATTATATGGGCATAAAACAAGGCGGCAACCTTGCAGCTCTTGCAGCGTGCGGGCCGATGGGGCTTGCCTTTGTTGAGTACCTGCTTAATTGTGAACGCCGCCCAAGCCTGCTTGTTGTTACGGATATAGACGACGCGCGCTTGGCTTACGCCGCATCATTATTGACTGTGGAATATGCGGCAAAACAAGGAGTGGAGCTGGTTTACCTGAACACAGGCAAGATGGGAAACCCTGTGGAGGAACTACGTAAGTTAGGTGATTTTGACGATGTTTTCGTATACGCGCCGGTCACCGCGCTTGTGGAGCAGGCTGACGCAATTTTAGGCAAGGACGGTTGCTTAAATTTCTTTGCGGGGCCCACGGATACGGCGTTTTCGGCTAAAATAAATTTTTATAACGTGCATTACAATGCAACGCATATTGCAGGCACGTCGGGCGGCAACACCAGCGACATCGCTGAAGCGTTAGAGATGACGGCGGCGGGGCGGCTTAACCCGTCAATGCTTGTATCCCACATTGGAGGACTAAATGCGGCGGCGGATGCGACGCTTAACCTGCCAAACATACCAGGCGCAAAGAAGCTGATATATACGGATATAACCATGCCACTCACCGCTATTTCGGATTTTAGGAGATTGGGCGAGAACAATGCCGTGTTTGCGGAGCTGGCTGATATCTGTGATAAAAATAGCGGGCTTTGGAGTTTGGAAGCGGAAAAGTATCTGCTTAGCCAGTATGAATAAATATTTAGGCAAGGAAATAGAACGGAAGTTTTTACTTACCGAAATTCCGTTTGATTTATCTGGATATGATCGGGTTGAAATAAAACAGGGCTATATCTTTTCCGACCCGGCGATACGCCTGCGCCGTGCGGGTGACACATATTACCTAACGGTAAAGGTAAAGGAGGATCGGAGCGAGTATGAGGTTTCGCTTACGGAAGAGCAGTTTGTCGGCCTTTGGAAAAAGACAGAGCCGGGTGTGGTTGAAAAGACGAGGTATCTTATTCCTCTCGACGATGGGTATACCGCGGAAGTGGACGTTTACCGCGGCCATTTGGATGGGTTTTTGACGGTTGAGGTTGAGTTCCCGGACGAGGCGGCGGAGGCGGCGTTCGTACCGCCTCCGTGGTTTGGCGCGGAGGTTACGGGGGATTATCGGTATAGTAATGCGGAGCTTGCTAGGCATGGCAAGAATGGATTATAAGTATGTTTGTCTACGGCGTCGACTTTGAGGGTCTTAACAAGCGCCTTCCTTTCAATCCGTGACACTTATACCTGCGACACGCAGATGGCGGCGGCAACCTCCATCTGCGTTTTATACTGAAAATAGCTCATATGGGTGGATTTAATTGTAAATTAAAAACAATGAGATTGCGTGTCAAATGGAAGTACATCGCTCCGCTCCAACTCCTATTAGCCTGCAATGACATCCAAGTAATGCGCCTTAATTTCGCTATAATCCCAATAACTGTATTAAGTATAAACCGTCTTAATATAACCCTAATAAATCACATCATCTGCCGCCGCAAAATCTCCAGCACCTTCTTCTCAATCCGCGATACCTGTACCTGCGACACGCCGATGGCCGCGGCAACCTCCATCTGCGTTTTATCCTGGAAGTAGCGCATCTGGATGACCGTGCGTGACTTTTCGTCAAGCTCGTCGATGAGTTGCCGCAGGGCGATATTGTCCACCATTTTATCATCGTCGTTGTTATTTGATGCGAGGCGATCCAATAGGTATATGGGTTGTCCGTCACCCTGCATAATTTTGGAGTGCAGGGATTCCACGTCAAAGCCGGATTCCAGGGCCAGAAGCAGGTTTTCCGGCGTTGCGTCAAGCGTGGCGGCAAGCTCGTCCACGGTGGGTGCCTTGCCCGTCTCTTGCAGATGCTTTTGGTGGGCGTACCGCGCCTTTACGGCTAATTCCTTCAGCGGCCGGGCTATCTTTATCATGCCGTCGTCGCGCAGGAAACGCCGTATTTCGCCAAGGATCATTGGTACAGCATAAGTTGAAAACTTTACGCCGAAGTTTGTGTCGAACTTTTCTATGCACTTAATAAGCCCGATCGCCCCGATTTGGTATAAATCGTCCAGCTCGTAGCCGCGCCCGGTAAAACGGCGCGCAATGCTCCATACCAGCCCGGAGTTTTCCACGACAAGCTGTTCCTTGGCTAGCTTATCGCCAGCCTGCGCCTTGCGTACCAATTCAAATGTGTTTGCCTGTAAATTAACCAAGGGTTAGTTCCTTTGTCATCACGATTTTCGTGCTTGAGCCAGGTATGGAGGTTACCTCCACGCTATCCATAAAGCTCTCCATAACGGCAAAACCCATACCACTCCGTTCCTGCTCTGGCTTGGAGGTATATAGAGGCTCGAGTGCCTGCGATATGTTAGGTATGCCAACGCCTGCGTCGGCAACCTCGATCTCGATAATGCAGGTGTTGTCCGACGTATGTAACTTGCGGCAACCCATGCAGACAAACATGTTGTAGCCGCCGCCTTCATAACCGTGGACGATGGCGTTTGTTACTGCTTCGGACACGGCGGTTTTAATCTCCATAAGTTCCGATAACGTAGGGTTCAGTGGGGCGATAAACGCGGCTATAACGGTTCTGGCAAAGGATTCGTTGCTGGATAGTGCGCTGAAAGCGATACTCATTTCGTTTTGTGTTGTCATATTCTCCGTGTTCATCATTTGCCCCCCTTTATTTCTTCGAAAATATTGTCTATGCTGTTAAATACAGGAATTATCTTTGCAAGGCCGGAGACGCCGAAGAGCTTGGAAATATTCTTGCCGACATTTGCTGCATACACCTTGCCGCCGGTTTTGCTTAGCTCCCTATATCTGCCTATAAGCAGTCCGATACCGGAGCTGTCCATAAAGTCTACGCGTGAGAAATCGAATATCATATTATGAGCGCCGCTTCGTGCAAACGCTTTTTCTATCGAACGGCGGAAAGTCAGCGAATTGTGGTGGTCTATCTCGCCTACCGGCGTAACTATGAGATGCCTGTTTCTTTCGGAAAATAGTATGTCCATAAAGAACCTCCTTTGTGCCAATGGAGCGGTGGCGCCCCATATGTTACCAATAATACACAAAATTGCCAAAAAATGCAAGAAAATTTATCTTGCAATTATCGCCAAAATAATATATAATACATGAGCTGTACGTGGAAGAGCATAAAAGCTCGAGATTACCACATAGGAGGAAAATATGGCAAAAAAAGTATCGGCCTTAGTTAAGTTCCAGCTTCCGGCCGGCAAAGCAACCCCTGCGCCGCCCGTTGGGTCTGCCCTCGGCCCGCATGGTATTAACATGATGGGCTTCGTTAAGGAGTTTAACGAGCGCACCGCAAAAGATGCGGGCATGGTTATCCCCGTCGTCGTTACGATTTATCAAGACAAGAGTTTCAGCTTCGTTACCAAAACACCGCCTGCGGCGATTTTATTGAAAAAAGCGGCTGGTATCGAATCCGGCTCTGGCACGCCAAACAAAACAAAGGTAGCTAAGGTTAAGATTGAGGACGTTCGCAAAATCGCCGAAACTAAGATGGTGGATCTTAACGCTGCATCCGTTGAAGCGGCGATGAAAATGGTTAAAGGCACAGCCCGTAGCATGGGTATCACAGTTGAAGAAAACTTGGCGAGGGGAGAGGCATAATGAAACGTGGCAAAAAATACGAAGAAAAAGCAAAACTCGTAAATAAGCAAGAGCTATATGATATGAAGGATGCGGTCGAGCTCGTTCAAAAGCTCTCCTACTCTAAATTTGAC
>WQWB01000054.1 GCA_009785555.1 Defluviitaleaceae bacterium
CTTATCCACCACCCTTATTTACTGCTTAGGCTTAAGCCTCTCCGCAAAATCGCCAAGTGCGCTTGGTATATCTATATGTTGCGGACAAAGCGGGTTGCACGCGCCGCATGATATACAGGCGTCTGGTTTCTCTTCATCCTTCATCGCACGTAAGGTGCCTCCAACCGTCCAACTTGGCTCGAATGCGTATTCGTTATATAACGATAACAGTTTAGGGATATTGAGTTTTACGGGGCAAACGTCTATACAATAATTACAGCCTGTGCATGGCACCGCCTCCGCCATAACGCCTACGACTTTGTCAAGTACAGTTTGCTCGGCTGCGGTTACGGGGTTTTCTACACTAAAAATCCTTATGTTTTCTTCCAACTGGTCTACTGTGGACATTCCACTAAGTACATTAAACATTTCCGGAAACTTTTGTAAATAACGAAGTGCCCAGGATACCGGCGTCGCGTCAGGCGCGTGTGCTTTAAGAAGCTCAACAGCTTTATCGCCTGGGTTTGCAAGTTTGCCGCCTCGCACCGGCTCCATCGCGATAACGGGGATGCCGTGCTTTATACAGATGTCGTACTTCTCCTGTGCTTGTTGAAGGGATGAATCAAGGTAGTTTATCTGTATCTGAGCAAATTCAAACACGTTGCGGTGCGTTAAAAACTTTTCTAACGTCTCCGGGCGGGCATGGGCGGAAAAACCAAAATGTTTGATTCTGCCGCGTTTTTTTTGCTCCAGCATATAATCAACAATCCCAAGTTCTGTATCCGTGTATACGTTATATGTTTCCTCCGAAACGTTGTGCAGCATATAAAAGTCAAAATAATCCAACCCACAATCTATAAGCTGCTGTTCAAATACTTCGGCGATGCTGTTAATGTTTTTTACTTGCAAGTCGCCAAAACCGCTAAGGTGCATACCCTCCGGCGTGCGCCGAAGCAGGTTTCCCGGAAACTTATTAGCGATATACCATGTATCCCTTGGGTAACGCGAAAGAGTTTCGCCTAAAAACACTTGTGACTTGCCGCTGTGATAGAAATACGCCGTGTCGTAATAATTAATGCCGGCATTGTACGCTATGTCAATAAGGTCAGCCGCTTTGTCCCAATCAATCGGACCTCGAGGCTCGGTAACAGGCATACGCATAGCACCATAACCCAGCCAAGAAATCTTTTTGCCTTGAAAGTCTTTATAAATCATATTTTCTCTCCTTTTGCGTATTTCGCAATTAAATTATCCTCATTCTCCGTCATATCGCATCAACATTAAGCCATTTCTTCCTCATATACCTGATAAACATAATCGTAAACCGTACAACAATATCCAGCGCCATACCAACCCACGCGCCGACCAAGCCCCAACCTAATATATTTACCGCATACCACGCCGCCGCAAGCCGTACCCCCCACATGCCGGCGATACCCGCGTACAGGGCGAAGTGTGTGTCGCCCCCACCGCGCAGAATACCGTTTATAACGATAAGCATACAGAACAGCGGTTCCACCGGAGCCATAACGCGCAAGGCCGCCGCACCCTCAGCGATAATATACGTATTATTAGATAAAAGCCCGATAAGCGGCGCTGGCGCAAACCAGAAGGCAAAGAAGCATAACACACCCACCCCAGCGGCAAAGGCCAACACAGTTTTTGCGTAGGCGTTGGCATTTTTGATATTTTTTGCACCCAAAGATTGCCCAACAAGGGTTGTTGCCGATACACTAAGCGCATTTGCCGGCATGAAAGCGAGGCTTTCTATCTGTACCGCAAGGCTGTGCGCCGCGGTCTGTATCGGGCCGATGCCGTTTATCGTCGTGGCGTACATAACTTGGCCGAATGAGATTGTAAGCCGCTCACCCATCGCCGGTATACCTACTTTTAGCATAGGGCGCAGGGTTTCCCAATCAAACTTAAGTACCCTGCGTAAGTCAACGCGTATTTTCTGCTTTTTACCGATAACACGGCTTATCATAAATATACCAAAGCAGAGCTGTGCAACCGCCGTGGACACCGCTGCACCGTGCACACCAAGGCCAGCGCCTTGTATCGAAATATCACGCCCAAAAATTGTCATTTCGTGGAAATCGTAGAGTAAGAAGAAATTAAGACTCATCGTGATAATATTCGTCATAAGCCCTGCAAGCATCGGCGTTTTTGTGTTGCCCGACCCGCGCAGCATGCCCGAACAGGCAAACCCAATAAAGTTTGGCACAATAGACAGAGACAGAATACGTAAATACAGCGAAGCGTCCGTGCGTATCATTTCATCGGCATTTACCCAAACGGGAACTACTTGGCTAAGGAAGAACATTGCGATGCTAAGGACAGACGCAAGCAAGAAAATACCTCCGACGGTTTGCCTCGCGTATTTGTTGGCCTTTTCCTTATCACCCGCGCCAATACTGCGCGCAACCATAACCGTTGCGCCGACGCAAAGCCCCATGGGTATGCTGTTCAGCATCCAGGACGGCGCGGCGTTTACGCCGACGATTGCGACGGCGTACGGGTTGTCCAGCCGACCGACCATGGCGGTATTTATCATCATAACCGTGCTGGCCATCAGGCTCTCCATCATAACGGGGCCTGCTATGCGTACGGTTTCCTTAATTATTTGGCCTTTTGATAATTGTTCCAATTTATGTAAGCCTTTCAAATAATCATTAATAATTTAGTATTGATACTAATCTTAATCTAAAGTATATTGTGTATTAAATTCGCGCTCATTAAGTACGAATTTTTGATTATAACAATAAACTTTCCCAGAAAATTTGTGCAACAAAATCTGTAGCGTTTTTTATAAAATCCATCTCGCCTTCGTATGTTCTTATCTTATTTGAAGATATATCCTGACGCGCTTTATCTTTATACCACAAATTTAATATATCATCTTTCTGCTTTTCAATTTCTGTGGCATAAATGATATTTGCTAAATCGACGCCGTGCGACTTTGAAAGGTTTTGCCAAAATTCATTTCTTCCTTCGTAAGTTAAGGCTAATTCAATATCTAATTTATTAGATTCTTGGTGATGTATGTTGTTATAGCTAATTTCTTTTAAATCATCTGCATACTTTAATTTAAATGGCATCCACATGTTTATGTTATTATAGATATCACTCAAAATATGGCAACAATAACCCATTATGAAATCATGATGTTCGGTATATTTATGTTTATCTAGAAACGCAATTATGTTATCTCGCCATCCATCATTATCGGTTACCATACCCCACACCTCGGCACTAGTAATTAAATGAGACGCTTTTTTATAATCCGATATATAATTCGCTCTTTGGTGTGCGGCATCTGGAGCAATGCTTCCCAAATAAAATTGGGGTAAATTGTTGATTTGGCCATCAAATATTACAGATATATTTTTCGATATGATTAAATGCGTCATTAAAAATGCCATATATGCCATCTCCCGTTGTTATTCAATGAAGCTGTTAAAAATTTTCTAGATTATCCAATAACTTCTTCCGCGCACGTCGCATGGCATTTTCTACGGATTTTTTCGAACAACCCAATTTTTCCGCAATCTCCGCATTGGAATACCCCTGTAACTTCTGAGACAATGCCTTACGCTCAAACTCCGACAAATGCGTGTTTATCGCCGCTTCAAGCCGTGCCACGCCCTCAAGCCCGAGAAGCGCATCCTCCGGCGTGTCTTTTGTATCCCGTATGTTCGGCAAAAGCGGTTCATACCCGGTCAACGGCGCGTGTTTCTGCCGTAATGCGGCCTTAATTACGGAGTGAAGACGCCGCTCCACACATAACCTGGCAAAATATGTAAAATCAACTTCCTTTTCTTTATCAAAAGCTAAAATCGCACCATATAGGCCAATTAGACCTTCTTGAAACAAATCCTCCCTCTCTACACCGGGAGCGGATAATTTGCTAGCCAACCCATGCACAAGCGGCGAGTATTTATTAATAATTGCCTCTACATCCACTTATATCTCATCCTTACCCAGTCTTATTTTTTCCAAAATACTCGCAGTCTTAGGATCTATATTATCTAACAGCCTGTTTTTATGTATAGGCTTCGGCTCGTTGATTTGGCGGCGGATGTCGCGCTCAGCCTCCTCCACTTCGGTTTGAAGGTCTTCCGCGAAAATGCGCGCTGCGCCTTGCCCCATTATAATGATCTGCTCCAAATAGTCACTGGTCGCCACGCGTACGCGGAAGTTCTCCTTCACCATCGCACCCGCGGCCTTTTCTATATACTCGTCAGCCGTTTCCGCTTCGCGCGTGTAGACCATATATACGCCGTTGCGCTTCTCAACAGACCCAATGCCGCCATTGACCTTATGTGCGTCAAAAACGACGATTATTTCCTGATGTCGCACGCCTTGGTAGTTCGCCAAAATATCGACAAGCATCGTCCTCGCACCCTCAATGTCCGCATCCGCCATTTCACGCAGATTCTTCCAAGCGTGTATAATATTGTAGCCGTCGACTAATAGATAAGCGTCAGTGAAACGAGTGGACTTACTCATCCCTGCCTTCTCCGAAGAACCTCAAACATCAAAACCGCCGCGGCGACCGAAGCGTTAAGGCTGCCGATTTTCCCCTTCATCGGTATATTCACTAAAAAATCACAGTTATCGGCCACAAGGCGCGATACGCCGCTGTCTTCACCACCCACAACAAGCGCAAGCGGACCCGTTAGGTTTGCCTCGTACATAATTTGCCCATCCATTGTAGCGGCGGCTACCCACACGCCGTTTTTCTTTAGTTCTTTTATTGTATTACTGATATTTGTAACCCGTGCAACGGGCAAATGTTCTGCCGCGCCAGCGGATACGCGCATAACCACCGCCGTTAGCGATGCCGAACGACGTTTAGGTATAACAACACCATGCGCGCCAGCCGCCTCAGCTGAACGGATAATTGCGCCGAGATTGTGCGGATCCGTAACTCCGTCAAGTATTATGACAAAAGGGTCTTCTCTCCGCTCTTTGGCCAGGTTGAGGATACCCTCCAGCGTAGCGTACTCGTGCGCGGCACAAATGGCGACAATACCCTGGTGCCGCCCAGTTTCGCTAAGCCTGTCAATCTCCGCTTTCGGCACGAAACTAACCAGGATGCCAGCGTCTTTAGCCTTTGCCGCCAAAGCGCGGATGCTACCCTCTACATCACCGGACTTAACCAATATTTTATCAATGGGGCGTCCGCCTCGAAGCGCTTCGGTGATGGCGTTACGCCCTTCCAGAATCATATTTTCTTGTTCGTTAATTTCATTAATTTCGTTCATTTATAAAACCTCCGTTTCAGTTTGATTTTTAAGACCAATAAAACCAGCCAACGACCCGTACTTTTCGCCGCTATATCTAGCGGAATAAAACAAATCAGGATTACATTTTGTGCATAAATCCGATACATCAATATTATTTTCAAATATCCCCGCCTCAATAAGAAATGCCTTGTTCATCAACTTAATGTCGCAGTATGGCTTGGATTTATATTTTGTGGTAAAATGTTTAACTATATCATCACCGTATTCTTTTATAAAACCATCTAAAACCTCAAAACCAACCTCAAAACAACACACCCCTATCGCCGGACCGATCGCCGCCTTGATATCTTTTGGATTTGAACCGTATACATCCGCCATACATTCAACTGTTTTCCGTCCAACCCCGGCCAGCGTCCCACGCCAACCGGCGTGCGCCGCGCCAATTGATTTTGTCTTTGGATCATATAACAGAATCGGTACGCAATCAGCAGTACGTACCGAGAGAAGTAATCCTTGAATGTTAGTAACAATGGCGTCGGCAGCTTCAGACAGCCGATTGAATCCAAATGGATTATTCCGGTTTTCTTCGACCACACGTTCATCCACCACGACAATATTACTCGTATGCTTTTGCCGCAAAGTCACCAAATTATTGAATTTAAACCCTTGGGAAGATATAATTATTTTGTAATTTTCCTTAGCATTCCCGTAATCTTCTTCGCCTGAGGAGAACCTAAGGGATAGATTCATGCTACGCAAATATTCGGTTTCCGGCGTTCCCCCGCTAACGCCGCCATTTCTCGTAGAAAATATTGCAGACACGCTAGGTGAATGGATATTGTCGGCGGTTATATATTGTAGCCCGGAAAAACTGGCGTCGTTTATAAACTTCATCTATACCTTTCTACTCAACCCTTTATTGGGTGAATGCCAAGTAAATAATCATAAATTTCAATGATTCTGTTTAATTTATTGTCTACATATAAATATCCAAATAACGCCTCAACGCCCGTAGCACGGCGGTAGCTCACTACACCGGCATTTTTGGAGCGCGAGCCTGATTTTGCGTTTCGACCTCGCTTCATTATCTGTTTTTCGTCTTCTGACAACACATCGCCGCTTTCCAAAAGCGCGTAAAATTGCGACTGAGCCGCCGCAGATGAGAAATCCTTAGCCTTCTCAAACATTTTGCCAACTGGGGCATTTACTTTGCATAAACCACGCCGCGTCAAAAGCTCCAACACCGCATCGCCAAGCCAAGCTAAAGTTAAAGGCGAATATTCGCCCGCTTCACCAAATCCATTATCCATCATTAATAAATCTTTTTTTTCCATCACTTCACAACAGGCTCCCATGTTTGCCCGTCCCTTGTGTCTTTAACGGCAATCCCAATCACAAGCAATTTGTCTCTCAATATATCAGACATAGCGAAATCCTTATTTTTACGTGCCTCGGCACGATCCCGAAGGAGCAGTTCAGCCTCGGCCGTTAAGCTGCCGCCAGTATTTTCCTCATCGTTTTTAAGGCTTAAACCAAGCACGCCGCACAGTTCACACAACAACTCATAAGCCTGCACGTTTATCGCCGTATTTGCATATTTAACTAATTCAAAAATAACGCCGATCGCATCAGCCGTATTGAAATCATCATCCAACGCGCTGTAGAAACGTGATTTTAGTTGATTTATAGCTTCTGAACCATTATCCGAATTTACCGCTCCTTCAAGAGCTTTGGCACATTTTTTTATCCTTCCCAAAGCCGCGTGGGCGGCGGCAACGTACTCCGGCGCAAAGTTTATCGGGCTTCTGTAATGGAATGAAAGGAGGTAAAACCGCAATGTATCGTAACCGTATTTTTCAGCAAGCTCCCTAACGAGGAAGAAGTTGCCTTCGGATTTGCTCATCTTTTCCGTATTCGTGTTCAGCATACCGTTGTGTAGCCAAAACCGCGCTAATGGCGCTCCGTTTGCCGCTTCAGACTGCGCCAACTCGTTTTCATGGTGTGGGAAGACGAGATCGCTTCCGCCAGCATGTATATCCACGGTTGGCCCTAAATACTTGCGTATAATCTGCGAACATTCTATATGCCAACCGGGGCGGCCATTCCCCCACGGTGACGGCCACGACGGCTCGCCGTCCTTTGCCGGCTTCCATAATACAAAGTCGGCTGGGGATTTTTTACGCTCATCAACGGATATACGTACGCCGGCGGCGTTATCCTCGGCTTTTCTGCCGGATAGCTTACCGTAGTCCGTCTTTTTCGCCGTATCAAAAAATACGGTTCCATCCACTTCATATGCATATCCCTTGTTTACTATTTCACGGACAAATTGTATTATATTGGATATTTCATCCGTTGCCTTTACGTAGATGTCGGAATCTAGGCAATTTAAGCCTATTGAATCGGCCATAAACTCGCCAATGTAACGCTTCGTAAGCGTTATCAAGTCTACCCTCTCCAAATGCATACGCTCGATAAGCCTGTCATCTATATCCGTAAAATTCGTAACATACAGCACATTTGCGCCTTTATAGATAAAATAGCGGCGCAGTGCGTCGAAAACGACGAGCGGACGCGCGTTGCCCAAATGTATCTTATTATAAACTGTTGGCCCACACACATAGATTTTTATTGGCTCACATGGGTTATAAGTAAAATCTTCCTTTTTCCTTGTTATCGTATTATATAGTTTCATATTTTATCCTCTAATCTCTAATTTCCATACCAACGCTACCGCCTTAGCGGCTATACCCAATCCCGTGCCGGTAAAGCCGAGACCTTCCTCGGTTTTTGCCTTTATGTTTACGCTCTCAATACTCACATTAAGCACAGACGCAATGTTTTTCTTCATGGTCTCATAATACGGCGACATCTTCGGTTTTTGCGCGATGATTATGCTATCTATATTACCGACTTCAAACCCATTTTGTGCCAGCAATTCACCAACATGCTTTAAAAGTTCCATACTGTCCGCATCCTCAAAGCGGACATCTGTATCGGGAAACAGGCT
This sequence comes from Defluviitaleaceae bacterium, assembly GCA_009785555.1. Lineage (GTDB taxonomy): Bacteria > Bacillota > Clostridia > Lachnospirales > WRAX01 > WQWB01. The sequence goes on from WQWB01000054.1 coordinate 8,239, forward strand.
GCCGATATCCGGCAAACCCGCCGCGCCGAGGAGCGCATCCATAACAGCGTGTACAAGCACGTCTGCATCGGAATGGCCAAAAAGCCCTTGCTCATACGGTATTTCTACCCCGCCAAGCACAAGCCTTCTACCCGGCACAAGTTTATGCACGTCGTATCCAATCCCTATTCTCATTAAAGCCCCCATTTTATTGGCGTAAGCCCGTTCTTTTCAAGAAAATCATTGCATAGGCTAAAATGTTTACAGCCAAAAAAACCGCGATACGCCGATAGCGGCGACGGATGCACGGTTTTTAACGTTAAATGCCTATTGCTTGTTATATAATGCTGCTTTGACTCTGCAAAACTACCCCATAAAAGAAAAACCGTTGGCGAATTGCGGCTGTTTAACAATCTTATTATATTATTCGTAAAAATATGCCAGCCAAGGCTCGCATGGCTGTTTGCTTGCCCAGCGCGTACGGTAAGCGCTGCATTGAGTAACAAAACACCTTGCTTAGCTAGGTAAGATAAATCGCCGTTCGTCGGCATTTCTACGTTTAAATCGCTCTTTATTTCCTTAAAGATATTTTTTAATGACGGTGGAAACGGAACTCCCGCCGGAACAGAGAAAGATAAGCCGTGCGCCTGCCCTACGCCATGATACGGATCCTGCCCTATGATTACGGCTTTGACATCTGCGAATGGTGCGAGTTTAAAGGCATTAAAGATATCCTGCTCTTTTGGGTAAATATCGAAACCGCGGCTTTCCTGCTTGAGTATTTTTTGCAAATCCAAAAAATATCCTTGCGAAAACTCCTCCGCTAAAATGTCGTTCCAATCATTCCCAAAATCCGTGTTCAGCCTCATACCCACTCATCACCGATATTAATATACCTCAAAACCGGCAATAAAGCAAGCATTAATTAAGCGATGGGTATTTTTAGCGTAACCGTACACCCGTTGTTTTCCTCACCGTAGATATCCAGGCTTCCGCCGTAACGTTTTGCCAAAAGCAACGATACGTGTAAGCCTACACCCATGCCACTTTTCTTAGTGGTAAATCCAGATATTAGCGCTTTCTCCATTTCATAAACAGAAAGCCCTTTGCCGTTATCATTTACACATATCACCGCCATTTCCTGCACGATTTCCACGCTTATACCAATCTCGCCACATTCCGGTTTACTATCCATAACTGCTTCAACGGCATTTTTTATTATATTATTAAATATAATCCCCAAAGCATTTTTAGGTATCTTTACCGTTAAATTATTGGGGGTAAATACATTAAAATTAACCCTCGAATTATAAGCCGTTATGAACGGCGTTATTGCTTCATCCACAAAGCCGCGGAACTCCGTCTCTCCATGCTCCTTAAGCATAGAAACGATATCCGTAAACTTCGACACGATTTCATTTATGCGGTACAGCTCACTGCGGATACTTGAAATACGAGCTTTATCAGCCGCAGTCAACTCACCTTCCAACACACCGATATTAACCATGGCAAGCCCCAACGGGTTACGTACCTCGTGCGCCAGCGCGGCTGCCATTTCGCTTATAGACAACTCATAATCGCCGGTACGCATATACTATTCCTCCGGCAGGTTGTGTGCGTACAGCCTTGGCAACAAAAGCTCCGACCCAAACATTATAAGATCCGGGTGCAGGATATTGTTCACTTCCATAACAACCTCAATTAAATCCGCGCTTCCGTAAAAGCGATGGACGATACCACTTAACGTATCGCCGCGTTGGATAATATAGGAGTCAAACTCATTGATTATTATGGACAGCGCGAGAGCCTCCTCAAAGGACATACCCAACCGCACGCGCGGCGTTGCTTGCGGCAGGTTTTGGTTATACGCCGGTGGATGTGTCGCCGGAGGCGTTGTTACATTTTGGTTTTGTTGGTTATTTGAACCCTGCACATGTTCGTTTGGCAATACAAGTACATTCTGAAGCGTCGCATCTTGTTGGTTATTTGTTTGCTGCGCCGTTTGGTTTGTCTGCTCTTGAAGCTGCGCAAGCGGCACGTCATCCGGCGCGAAAACAGGTACGGCAGCGTTTTGCTGTTCCGATATGGATTGCGCGTGAACCTGACCCGCAAGCTGATTTACGCGCCCTTGTACGTAGATAAAAGCGTTATTAAGGGCATGTAAGTCATTCTCAAGCCTTGTAATATTATTATCCGCCTGTATAACACCCGCACCCATTATAAATGTGATTACAAACAGCACCGCGCTAAGGCTTACCAACATATTTACCATTTTTTTATATTCCGTAGGTGCTTTTTTTGTTAGCTTCTTTACGTCACTTTTTTTCCATACCGCAAAAAACTTTTCTATCGGATTTTGCTTGGGTTGTATCGTGGCTTTGCCTGTACCGCGCATGTTTACGACCTTTTTGTCCGACGCCTCATC
>WQWB01000055.1 GCA_009785555.1 Defluviitaleaceae bacterium
CACCAGCTCATGCGCTTTGCCTATGCACCGGTTCGCTTGCATCCAACACAAGCAACGACGTAGTCGGCATCATCCGTCACTTCGGCGAGATGGGGCGAGTCGCCGCCATGCACATACGCAACGTAAAGCATTTAGGCTACCGCAACTTCCGCGAATCAAGCCACCTCTCTGCGGACGGTGATTTAGACATGTACAAAGTAATAAAGGCTATAAAAGAAACCTGCTCCAATATTTACGTACGCCCGGACCACGGCCGCATGATTTGGGGCGAAGTAGCCCGCGCCGGATACGGTCTGTACGACAGAGCGTTAGGCGTAACTTATCTTAACGGTTTATGGGAGGCAGTGAATAAAAATGGCTAAGTGGCTACACATCGGCGCGGGCAACATCTTCCGCGGATACATAACATCGATCGCCCAAAAGATGATAGATGAAGGTTTGACAAATACAGGTATTATAGCATGCGAACTTTACGATGAAGAAATCATCGAAAAAGTCTTCACACCATATGATAATAAAGTAACCTACATAGAATTAGGTGCGGATGGTTCGGTACATAAACAGGAGCTTACGGCTATAGACGAAACCGTCGGTTGCGGTGACACGGCTCGCCTGCGTGAAATCTTCGCCGCTCCGTCACTGCAGATCATATCCTTTACGATTACGGAAAAAGGCTACGCACCATATACATTAACCGGAAAACGAAACCAAGCACTCCTCACCGTTACGGAAATGCTCTACGAACGCTACAAAAACGGCGCGTTTCCCATCACTCTCCTCAGCTTGGACAATTGCGCCAAAAACGGCGACAAACTGCGCGACGGCATTTTGGAACTGGCAAAGGATTTTAACGATGCCGGGTTTATCTCGTACTTAAACGGTTCATCCGTTGGGTATCCCTGGAGCATGATAGACAAGATCACACCAAACCCTTCTCCGGGTTTGGTCGAAGGCATGAAAATATACAAAACCACCAAGAACACGGTTATCGCGCCGTTCGTCAACGCAGAAAAACCTGGCTACTTAGTTATCGAGGATAACTTCCCAAACGGCCGCCCGCCGCTGGATAAAGCTGGCGTGTACATAACAAACAGAGATACAGTTGGCAAAGTTGAACGCATGAAAGTAACAACTTGCCTTAACCCTCTTCACACGGCGATGGCTGTTTTTGGCTGTTTGCTTGGTTTTACAAAGATAAGCGACATGATGTCGGATGCCGATATACTAAAACTTGTGAACCGCCTTGGCTACAGCGAGGGTTTACCCGTCGTCACCGACCCTGGCATCATAAACCCCCGCGCCTTCCTTAACGAGGTTATAGAAGAACGACTTCCCAACCCGCATCTGCCGGACACACCGCAGCGCATAGCCACGGACACATCACAAAAAGTTGGCATTCGCTTTGGCGAAACGATAAAGGGTTATATTGAAAATGGTTTACCTCTTGATAACCTGCTGGCTGTACCGCTTACAATAGCCACATGGCTTAGATATCTTCAAGGTGCGGACGATTTAGGCGATATCATGCCACTATCGCCCGACCCACGCTTGGCGGAACTGCAAGAAAAAGTGAAAACTGGCAGAATAAGCGAAATATTGTCGGATACCACGATATTCGGTTTAGATTTGACAAAAACGGAACTTGCTGATAGAATAAACGGATATTACGAAGAAATGTGCGGAAACGCCGGAACCGTAAGGCAAGTTTTGCGTCATAATCTGTAGGGCGAACTTCGTTCGCCTATTCCGAAGGAGACTTTATGGAAAAGTATCAACTAATAATAAAAAACCTTGAATCCGCCGGTTTCCGCGCCGCTTTTTTGCCTTTTAGCGCAATAGAGAAAATAAGCGAACATTACAATAACCTAATGCTGTCCGCACCGAACTTTGCGAAAAGCTCGGCAGAGCATTTCAGCAAAAACCAGCCACCCGACGCGGATTTCACGCCAACGTCCATCCTCGTTCTTGTCCTTCATTCACCTCCTGCATCCGTTAGGCTTACAGTTGGCGGCAAGCATTTCTCCATCCCTATTCCACCGCTTTACCTTGACTCGGATATCATTTACAGCCAAATAGATGCTGCGTTTTCATCCATAACAGAAAACGGCTTCCAAACCGCACGCCCCAAGGGCGTTTCGGTTAAATTACTTGCAGCCCTCGCCGAGCTTGGAAAATACGGACGCAACAACATCTTTTACGCCGACACTTTCGGCAGCCATAACCTAATCGCCGCCGTCTACACAAACATTCCATATGAAAAGCCGTTTGACTTTAAATTGAGTTTTATGGATATGTGCGAAAACTGCGCGATCTGCCGCCAAAACTGCCCGACGTACGCCATCACCGATGCACCCGTCATCGACGCAGACCTGTGCATTAACAAATATACATATAGGTTAGACCCGATACCAAACGAGATTCCAAAATCAGCCTTCAACGCGCTGATTGGCTGCTGGCATTGCCAAAGCCATTGCCCGGCAAACGCCTCACAAGCAAAGCCATCCGCAAACGAACTCACCCTCGACGAAGCCGAAACACGCTCGTTTCTCGCCTACGAAAGCGAGCGTCCAGCGGAGCTTGAGGCAAAACTCGCAAGCTTTTTCAACAACAAACATCTACTATCCGTCGCCGCCCGTAACGCGGCACTCGTACTGGGACTTATTTAAAGGAGATCTTCAATGCTTTGGGTTAAAGATGATATCAACGAAATCATACAAAAGCAAAATACCAACATAACCACCGGCCTTACATCCGCCGAAGTAACCTCTCGTCAAACCAAATACGGCCTTAACGAATTTGAAGAGGGCAAGAAGGAAACGTTATGGCAGAAAATTTTGCACCATCTACTAGAAATACCCACACTCATCCTCATCGCCGCTGCAATTATCGCCACCATCGCCGCCGTGATGAACGCGGCTAACGGCACAGGTTCCGTGAGCGATTGGGTAAAGGTGGCCGTTATCTTGCTTATAGTGCTGATAAACATTGCCCTTGGCCTTTACCAGGAAGCAAAAACCGAAAAAGCATTGGATGCCTTAAAAAAAATGAATTCCTTTAAAACAACGGTCATCCGCGGCGGGGTTAAGCAGGTTATCGACGCAAACCAGCTGGTGCCTGGCGATATCGTCGAGATCAACACGGGTGATGTCATAACGGCGGACTCCCGTTTAATAGAGGCATCTAGCCTCCAGGTCGAAGAGGCCGCACTTACAGGTGAAAGCCACCCCGTGGACAAAAACCCGCATATACAAATATCCGAAGACGTACCACTTGGAGACAGGCTTAACATGGTTTACTCCGGCTGCCTCGTCACCGGCGGCCGCGGCCTTGCCGTTGTGGTTGAGACGGCAATGGAGACAGAAATGGGTAAGATCGCCAAGCTCCTCAACACTACGGAAAAGCTCACAACACCCCTGCAAAAACGCCTTAAGCAACTTGCTAAGAACATATCCATCGCGGCCCTGCTGGCAGGTGCAGCGATGTTCGTCGTCGGCTCCGTATTTTGGGGCAATCCAGCTATTGAGATGCTCCTACTGGCTGTAGCCTTAGGCGTTGCCGCCGTACCGGAGATTCTACCGGTCGTAGTCACCATGATTCTATCCTACGGCGTCTTTAATATGGCTAAGAAGAAAGCCATCATCCGCAAAATACCCGCGATTGAAACGCTCGGCAACACGTCCGTCATTTGCTCCGACAAAACGGGCACGCTAACAATGAACAAGATGGTCATACAACGGTTCTGGCACGCTTCGCAGAGCGTTACGCAAGCCACCGAAGAGTTTTGTGAAAAAGAGATACGTATGCTTGAAATGCTTGCGTCCTGTTCCAACGCCACTATAGAAGTTCACGGAGACGAGGACGAACACGTCGTTGGCGACCCAACGGAGATCGCAATTATCCGCCTCTTGCACGACAAAGGCCTTACCCGCGTAGACGCGGAACGTATGTACCCACGGGTGTATGAAATCCCGTTCGACAGCGGCCGCAAGCGTATGACGACGGTGCACCATGTAAACGATGGCTACCTCGTTATAACAAAAGGCGCATTTGACAGACTACCTGTTAAGTGGGATGAGGGTACCAGACAACTGTCACAAGAAATCCATGATTCCTTCGCCGACAAGGCTTTGCGAGTTATCGCCATTGGTACAAAACATTACAAGGAAATGCCGGCAGACTTATCTGAGGCGGCATTGGAACGTGATTTACAGTTCGTTGGTTTGGTAGGTATGATAGACCCGCCGCGACCCGAATCCAAAGAAGCCGTGGCGAAAGCCAAAGAAGCCGGCATAAAAACCGTTATGATTACAGGTGACCATATCGCCACCGCCGTCGCCATAGCGCGCGAAATAGGTATTATGAATGAAGGCGACCGTGCCGTTACGGGCGCAGAACTTGCGTTGATGAGCGAAGTTGACCTGCGCTCGCAGGTGCGCGGCATCTCCGTTTATGCTCGTGTCAGCCCGGAGGATAAACTGCGTATCGTTAAGGCCTGGGAGTTCCACAATGAAGTCGTAACAATGACGGGTGACGGCGTAAACGACGCGCCCGCCCTCAAAGCCGCCGACGTTGGCGTAGCCATGGGCATAACCGGTACGGAGGTTACAAAATCCGCCGCCGACATGATAATTACGGACGACAACTTCGCTACCATCGTGGACGCGATAGCCGAAGGGCGCACATCTTACGACAATGTGCGCAAAATCATAAAGTTCCTCTTGGGCGTAAACTTTGCAGAAATATTTATCCTGCTTGCGGGCATGTTAATAATAGGGCGCACAACCATCACGGCACTTCAAATACTCTTAATAAACGTAGTCTTTGACGGTATACCCGGCTTCTTCCTCGCGTTTGAACCCAGCGAACCCGGTGTGATGAGGCGCAAGCCACTGCCTAAAGGCTCCGGCGTGTTTGCCGGCGGTATGGGCGTATTTATCGGCACACGCGCACTGATGTTCTCAGTTATTACACTTACAGGCTTCTTTATCGGCGCGTACGTCAATGTATCTTCCACCGTACCTGTATACTGGAGCGGCGACCTCACGCTCGACGCGCTCCGTTACCAAGGCAACTGGGGTGCTGGAATCACTATGGCCTTCCTCGTCCTATCCCTCGCTTCCGTCATCAGCATCTTTAACGTGCGTACGCGGCAGTCGATCTTTAAGGTCAAGCCCTGGGAGAATATGGGGCTGTTTATCAGCACTTTGGGCGCAGTCGGTTTTATGCTCCTCGTCGCTCTCGTACCGCCGCTTGCGGCTGTGTTCGGCTTGGCATCCATAAGCATTTGGCATTGGCTTATCGTTGTCGGCCTATCCGTTGCACAGGTATTGGTTTTTGAAGTGGTTAAGCTTTTTATGAAAGGCAAATAATCCATGCCATCAATATGCCACAACAACCGTGATACATGCGCAAAAGTTTATATTAGAATACGATATAAACGATAAAAGGGGAGTAATCACATACCAAAAATCGAACACAACCATAAACCGGGCAAAAAGCCTACCCACAAGAAATGCCCTAAATTTGAAGATGCAGTAACCATGTATCTTGACAATTTTGACGAACGGGTACGAGCGATAGGCTTTTGCACGTGGCTAAGAACTAATAAATTGGCCCCCGTCGCAGGAAACTCGGGATACAATTGGTACATATCACAGAACAAACAATGCATCTTACAGTTAAAGATGTACAATGACACATGGTATATAACAACGCGATGGGAAATTATCGACGAGATAATAAACAAAGAAGAGTTAAAAGAAGTATTATGGGAGAACATTTGTTATTGCACATTATGCAATACACGTGGATGCCCATGGGGTACTCGCGACTTAAACTTGTTTGGTCGGGATTTTAAGGGTGTTTGCCGACAGTTTATGCTTAGAATTGGAAACCCGCACGAGCACACGATTAACTTGATAAAAGAGTTTATAATGGCACGAGAATAATTTTAGATAGATAGGTTGAAGAACTAATGTTCGACGTAAAATCAGCAACCTTCGACGAAACCGCTACTTTTATCGCTTCCCTAGGCGAGCCTGCTTTCCGCGCCCGCCAGGTGTACGACTGGGTGCATAAGAAACTCGTCGGCAGCTTCGCCGAAATGGCCAATGTGCCGAAAGAGCTTCGTACCAAGCTGGCTAAACATGCTTTCATCCAAACCGCAACTATAAGCGAAAAAAAAATAAGTAAAGACGGCACAATAAAATACTTGAATAGTATCGGGAATCATACTATAATAGAAGAAGGCGAAGTTTTTGTCGAATCCGTTTTGATGAGGTACAACCACGGCAACGCGCTCTGTATATCTACGCAGGCCGGTTGCGCCATGGGCTGCGTGTTTTGCGCGTCAGGCAAAAACGGCCTTCACAGAAACCTCACACCCGGCGAAATCCTTGCCCAGGTTCATTCCGTCATAAATGATATAGGCGAACAGGTAAGCAACATAACTCTTATGGGTAGCGGCGAACCGCTTGACAACTTCGAAAACACTTTAAAATTCATACACCTAATCACATCGCCCGACACCCTTAACATAGCCGCACGGCGGCTTACGCTCTCCACAGTCGGCCTAACGGATAAAATATACAGACTAGCCGAGGAAAAATTGCAGATAAACCTCGCTGTCTCACTCCACGCGCCTAACGACCGTGTACGGGCGGAATTTTTGCCGGTTACGCGCGCGTTTGCTTTAGATAAACTATTAGCCGCTTGTAAACATTACGGCGACACGACCAAACGCCGCATAACTTTTGAATACGCGATGATCGCCGGCAAAAACGATAGAACAGATCAAGCCGCGGAGCTTGCCGGTAAACTGAGGAATATGTTATGCCATGTAAACCTCATACCAATAAACAATGCAATCGGTACGAGGAACAAGTACAAGCCCAGCGCGAACCAAAGCATCACAGCCTTCCGCGATACGCTCATTAAAAACGGTATAGAGACAACCATACGCCGCACGCTTGGCAGCGACATTAACGCCGCCTGCGGGGAATTGGTTTCCCACAGAAATATACAAAACCCAGATAAAAGCCACGAAAAGTAAGAAAGGTATTAAAATGAAGCAAAGGATTGGGATTGGTAAAACAGACATAGGCTTGGTACGAAAGACAAACGAGGACGCCGTTTTTGTATGCAACGACTGCGCCGAGATTGGCGTTTCGTATCTGGCGAACATATATATAGTTGCCGATGGAATGGGCGGCCACGCCGCAGGCGAAGTTGCATCCGCCATGTCCGTAGAAGCGTTCTGCGACTTCCTTAAACAGGCCCATTTAAAGGATTATGACGGCGAACATTCCGTCGAACGTTTGATGGCCGCGGGCGTACGCACCGCAAATGAGAAATTGTTTGCGGAATCCAATGCGGACGAGGAGAAAGCCGGCATGGGTACGACTTTTACCGCAGTATCTATTTCCGAAAACATTTTATACTTTGCCCATGCGGGCGACAGCCGATGCTACATAGCCGATAGCGACGGCCTACGCGCCATTACGGACGATCATTCCTGGGTTGCGGAAATGCAGCGTTTAGGCCGTATTACCGAGGAAGAGGCCGAATCACACCCCCGTAAAAACATGCTGACCCGTGCGCTTGGCACAAATGACGAGATAGCCGTTGATACCGGCATCGTACAGCTTGCATGCGGCACGACGGTTCTCCTATGTTCCGACGGGTTAACGAACATGGTTAGCGATAGCGATATTTTGCGGATATTATCAAGCGACAAACCCCTTGAGGAAAAAGTCGGTACGCTGATAAACGCCGCAAACGACGGCGGCGGGCGCGACAACATCACGGCCGTGCTAATACAAACATAACCCGCAAACTCTTACGCATCATGAGTTTAAAAAATTTTATTTAGAACTAATATTAGTATAATTTTGAAAGATAAGAATAAGGATAGATTTTATGAAACTTAGTATCGGCACCATAATTGCAGATAGGTACGAGATCACGCAGAAACTTGGCCAGGGCGGCATGGCGATTGTTTACAAAGCCTATGACAGAACCCTCAGCCGCGACGTGTCTCTCAAGGTACTGCGTGAGGAATACTCGCTGGATGAAGACTTCCGCAAGCGCTTCCATAGGGAGGCTCGTTCAGTGGCTAGCCTTAGCCACCAAAATATCGTAAACGTGTTCGATGTTGTCCGCGATAACGGGGTCAACGCCATTGTTATGGAATTTATTGACGGCAAAACATTGAAGGATCTGATTGTGGCCCGCGGTGCATTCGCCCCTCGGGAGGCCGTTGGCGTTGCATACCAAATGGCGTCCGCCCTAATCCACGCGCACGATAACAACATAGTCCACCGCGACATAAAGCCACATAACGTCATGATTACGACGAAGGGTGCCGTTAGGGGTGCAGTTAAAGTTGCCGATTTCGGCATTGCGCGCAAGGTTGATTCATCCTCCCACACGTTGGACAGTTCAACCACCATGGGTTCCGTCCACTATTTCTCGCCCGAACAGGCAGAAGGCGGAAAGACCGACCCGCGCAGCGACCTATACTCACTTGGTATCGTTATGTTTGAAATGTTCAGCGGCGAACTTCCATTCGAGGCTGACACATCCGTTGCCGTCGCCCTTAAGCAAATACAGGAACCGTTGCCGGACATTAAAGAGTTTAACCCAAACGTAAGCACTCACGTCCGCGCGATAATTGATAAATTGACGGAAAAAAACCCAGACGACCGTTACCAAAACGCGCGCGAACTTTATGCCGAACTTAAATCATTATTAGAACGCCCTGCCCTCCTTTTCGACGAGGATACAGGCCCCGTACCGGCCACCGCCGCACGAACATCTATCTTGCCGGAAGGTTTCGTCGTTGAAGATGGCGACTTCCCTGACGAATATAACGAAAGCGACGAATACGGCGAATATTACGAAGATGACACGCAAGACCAATACCAAGAACAATACCAAGATCCGCCAGCTCCAAAAGCCACGCGCGGCCGCCCTGCCCCACCCACCGAACCACCAATCAAACGCAATAAACGCGTAAATATAACAGAGAAGAAACCAAAGGCTAGCGTCTATGATTCCGCCACACAATCCCAAGCAACCGCGAGCAAGGATAGGGTTATTTACTTTGCAGCAGCCGCAACGGCGTTAGTACTTATTATCCTTGCGCTTATTTTCATTGTACGCCCTCTTTTGATAGATTTCTTTAACCCATCGCAATCCGAAGTTACTATACCTTATGGCTTCGAGATTGAAGGCAGAGACCTTACTGCTTTACAGGAAAACTTCGGGCGCGGCACACCGTTCAACCTTAATTTTGTTGAAGAGCCTCGCGAATACCACCCGCATTTGCCAGTTGGCGCCGTAATTACCCAGCTATTTGGTGATTTGTCTGGGCTTGAGCCGGGTAACACAGTGCGTGTAGTGGTAAGCCAAGGCCAACGGTACGAGCTTGTACCCGATTTTGTCGGGCGCACATACACCGAGGCACTAGCTCTTGCGGAAGGTTTGTTTAACCTTGTAGAAATCCCAATGCACAACGAGTTGGAGAGGGAAACCGTATTTGAGCAATATCCCGAAGCAAACTCATCGCAACTCGTCGGGTCAACCGTTAGGATCTACGTTTCCCAAGGCGCAGGTATAGAAACCGTTACCGTACCAACATTCTTAGGCATGACAGAGGCGGATGCCCGCGCGGTAGCGGAAGACCTTGGTATCCGTATTTCCATAACCAGCACTTTCCATGACAACGAGCAGGTTGGCACGGTTTTCTTCCAAAGCCTAAATCCGGGATCGGATATTGTTAGAACAAGGATAGTTACCCTTACAGTTTCCACTGGGCCGCGCCCTGACCAGGGCTTACCAAACGGCAACGGTAGTGCTGATGGGCAGCCACCACCACTACCTGACCAAACGCCCGATCCAAACCAACCCACGCCGCCGCCAACAACGAATCA
>WQWB01000056.1 GCA_009785555.1 Defluviitaleaceae bacterium
TCGATTATATTAGACAAAGCCAGCGATAATTTCATTTCATCCCCAGTTACAGTAACGACGCTCTCTTCCGTAAAATAAACCCCTATGTTTTTACGCATCGCAAGCGGCTTTAAGCGGCGTACAATGTCCTCGATAAGGTTGTTTAACTTAACCGACCCTGTGTGTAAGGTTTGCTCTGTCCGGTCTAATAGTACGAGAGCAAGCAGGTCATTTACAATCGTAGTCATCCTATCAACCTCGTTGTTGATATCCGATAAAAACTCCCTGTAAATATGCGGCGCGACGTCTTCTTCCAAGAGAAGCGATTCTCCAAGTACCTTAATGGAGGAAAGCGGCGTCTTAAGCTCGTGTGAAACGTTGGATACAAACTCGCTACGGGCTTGCTCCACCATCGCCAGCCTTTCCGTCATCTTATTGAATGACATGCCAAGCTCAGCAAATTCGTCGTTACCGTAGAACTTGACGCGCTGATCCAAGCGCCCGTCGGTTATTTGCTTTACGGCGGACAGCAAGTTCTTAAGCGGCTCTATCATAAGCTGTGAGATAAAGAATACGAGGATCAAAATAATTATGGCGAGAAAAACCGTCAAAAGCACAAGCTGGCGTTGCATTTCCTGTATCAGGAGGTTCTTGTCGAGCATCGAATCCTGCACCATTACCGCACCGATAACGGCTGGCTCACTCCCATGAAGCGTCAAATCGCGCGACATGATCGGCACTGCCACATTCATATGGCTGCTTGTCTCCGTAAACGAGCTGCGCCCTTCCAGCGCGGATATTATATCTGGGTTAAGAAGTGTAATCCCAATCCCTGCCCAATAATTCATATCCGGGGCATACGAGTCTATGACGACAAGGCCGCTTGAATCTACAACGATGATACGGCTGCCTGTCAGCTCTACTTGCTCTTCCACATACAGCATAAAACGGCGCGTAACGCGGAAATGGTCCGGCATAAGCCCTTCCGCCGCAAGCGTTGTTGCCACACGGTTTGCATAGCCAAGCAAATCGCGCATCTTTTCGTTCGTATAAACCTCATCCATCGTACGCAAAGCCGTTGCGGCGTAGAAAAAAAGCGGAAGCACAGAAAGCGCGAGAAAGCACACAAACAGTTTCCACCGTAAACCGGACATTTTAACGAACAGGCGTCTTATCTTACCCATTTACTGTCAGGCCAAAAACCCTGCAGACGCATCAGCATCAGCCGATTGTTCGGCATTAAAGTAATACCCAATACTCCATTTAGTTACGATATACTTAGGCGCGCCTGGGTCTGCCTCAATCTTTTCGCGCAAGCGGCGGATATGTACATCTACCGTGCGCACGTCCATAAGCGATGACTGGCCGCGGCCGTTTGCCCCCCACACGATGTCGCGCAAGTTTTCCCGGCTATATACCTTGCCCGGCGTTTGCATGAATAAGAGAAGCAAATCAAACTCTTTAGCCGTAAGATTTACCGGTTTGCCGCCGATATGCGCTGAACGCGCCTCGCCGTTTATTTCAAGCTCCCCGTACACAAGCTTCTGTGGCTTCTCGCCCGGGTTTTTAACTGCCGAACGGCGAAGTATCGCCTTAATTCTCGCCTTAAGCTCCAAGATATTAAACGGTTTCGTTAGGTAATCATCCGCGCCGTGTTCAAAACCCATAATCTTATCCATATCTTCGCCTTTAGCTGTAACCATAATGACGGGCGTCTTGCAGAACTCTCGCATCTGTCGCAAAACCTCCATCCCATCAAACTTTGGAAGCATTACATCCAGCACGACGATATCATATTTATTGCTTTTAAGGTATTCGACGGCCTCTTCGCCGTCATGGGCGGCGGTAACTTCCATCCCATCCTGCTCCAGGCTATACTTTATACCTTTCACGATAAGCTTCTCGTCATCAACTACCAAAATCTTTGTTGCCATATTATCATCTCCGGTCGTTTAATTGAAATACAATGTCTTTTTCAGTTTATCCGCCTTATCTAATGCACCATCAATGGTTTTGTCAAGCACCGTATAATGCCCCATTTTACGCCCGGCCTTCGAGCTGGCCTTGCCGTAGCTATGGACATGTACGCAAATGTTTGTGTCGCCATATGCCTCATTTAATCCATTCAGAAACGCCGGGCAATCGCTTCCGCCTAGCAGGTTTACCATAACCGTTGGCTGGCGCAAATCCACGTTGCCAAGCGGTAGGCCGATAACAGCGCGTACGTGGTTTTCAAATTGGTTGGCAAAACAACCTTCGATAGTATAATGACCGGAATTGTGCGGGCGCGGCGCGATTTCGTTTACCAACACGTTTCCGCTCTTCGTTACAAACAACTCTACGCAAAACGTGCCCACGCAGCCAAATACCTCGGCAATCTTGTCCGCAATTCTTAAAGCCTGCGCATCTACAATGCCTTTGATGCGCGCAGGCACTATCGTCGTGTCTAAAATGCTATTTGTGTGAAGATTTTCGGCAATCGGGTACACGGCCCGATCTCCGCCAACAGTTTGGCATACTATCACGGATATTTCTTTATCAAAGTCAACAAATTCTTCGACCATCAAATCCTTAACGCCGCCGCCGAGGGATGCAAACGCCTCACCAACGGAATCCTCGTCCCTAATAAGCGCAACTCCCTTTCCGTCGTACCCACCGCCGGTCGTTTTAAGTATTAAAGGATAACCATACCTATCCTTCTTTCCGTATTCGCGTATATCGTCCTCCGTCTTAACGGCGGCGAAACGCGGCACTGGGATACCCGCTTCCAGGAGCGCGGTGTTTTGGTCATACTTATTTTGTATAACCTTCAACGCCTTTGCCGACGGGTAAACCTTATGCCCCTGTTCCTCAAGTTCCAAAAGCGCATTCGCGTTGATGTTTTCCCATTCATACGTTATAACGTCAACCTTGCCGGCAAGCTCAATATAGCCTTCATCCTTATTTAAATCGGCCACGATAAGCTCGTCGCAGATACTGGCGGCAGAGCAATCCGCCACCGGATCCAGCACGACGGTGTATAACCCGAGGCGCTTCGCCTCCAAAATCATCATCTTACCTAGCTGCCCGCCGCCTACAATACCTATCTTTTTTCTTAAGTAGTCCATTGATTTTTCTCCATTTCCTTTACATAATCTTTATAACCAATATTTTCCAATTTTTCCGCCTTACCTTCAATCAAATTAGCTAAGTCCCGCTTATATTGATCAAGTTTATCCGCAATAATTTTATCCGAAGTTGAAAGAATAGACGCCGCCAAGATACCGGCGTTTTTTGCGCCATTAAGCGCCATCGTAGCCACGGGTATACCCGGCGGCATTTGGAGAATTGAGTATATCGAATCAAGGCCAATGCCACCGAGGGATTTTACAAGAACAGGCACGCCGATAACCGGCAGGCTTGTAAGCGATGCAACCATACCAGGCAGATGCGCCGCGCCGCCCGCACCCGCGATGATGACGGCTATGCCCCGCTCCCTCGCTGCTCTGGCGTAGCTAAAAAGCCTCTCCGGCGTCCTGTGCGCCGAAACGACGGTAACTTCACTGTCTATACCAAGTTCGTCCAAAAATACTGCAGCTTCTTTCATGATGGGCAAATCCGAATCACTGCCCATTATAATACCAACTTTTGCCATATTATATATACCTTTCCGTAATCAGCTTAAACTCGGGTTGGGTAATGTATGATGAATAAACCACTTTGCCATTAAAATTCAAAATTTTTTCAAAGCGATACCTTAAAACGGGTGTTGTTATCTTCACCATCACTTCGTTTTGGGGTACCCACACGATGTCGGTCGCTTCCGTCGCGGCTTTTGCCTCACCGTCAACATAGTCGCATATAAAATCGAACATCACCTTTGTCGGTACGCTAATGGATCCGTCCTCTTTGAATCGCTGCCCGATATTAGAGTACACACCAGCAAGGCATTTAATGCTAACCGTTACGCCGCTTTCTTCCAAAACCTCGCGCAGAACGCCTTCTTCCAGGCTTTCGCCAACTTCAACCTGCCCGCCGGGCGTGTCCCAGCCGCGCCACGGTATATGAACCAAAAGCATGTTTCCGTCTTTGTCAAAAATATATCCCGCCGCAGCCACTATATGTGTGGGATGTTTCACTTAAGCACCTCCAACGCCGCCTTCAAGGCAATTCCACCTGAAATAATATCTATCGGAAAGCGCTTATCGTTCATCACACAATCATAAAAATCGGCAATTAGCGGCATATGACCGTAACCCCACACGGCTTTGCCTGGTGTTGTTTCTGCCGGCGGTTCCATCACTTCTTCACCATACGGCGTAACCACGGTAAGACGGTTACCCTCTATCCTATAAGTGGCATTCTCACAAACTATTTCAATAAAAACAGTTTCATCCTTTACATATGAAACTGTTGCGTAAAACAAGCCTCGCACACCGCCTTCGTAAAACAATGTCATTTCTGCCGTGTCTTCGGTATTTATTACGCCATATAAGGATCTATTGGCGACAGATCCTTGCACATCTGTCGGAACACCCATCAAATAACATAGAATGTCAAGGGTATGGATACTTTGGTTAAGAAGGACACTTGACCCCTCAGTATTTTTCGCGCCACGCCAAGGATTTTCAGTATAATACCCACCAGCCCTTTTCCACGTCATAAACGCGCGGCCGCCGAGTATCGCACCTGCCACGCCGTTTTCTATTTGTTGCTTAACGTGTTTTACGGAAAAATTGTATCTGTTTTGGAAGCAGATGCCTAACATAGGTGCGCCGGCAACCTGCGCACCCGAGTGAACCCCAGGTAACGGCCGCATATAACGTTCCAAGGTTTTCAACTCTGATAAAGTCGTTGCCGCCGGCTTTTCAAGTATTACGTGGCTGCCGCGCTCCAGTGCATATAACGCTTGCGGCACGTGGGCGTAGTGCGGCGATGTTATGTGGACGACATCCGGTTTACCGTTTTCATATAAATCTCTTAAAGACGAAAAAGCTGCACCGCCATATTTTGCGGCAAAGGCCTCAGCGGCGTTGCGATCCGCGTCGCAACACGAAAGCAATACGGCATTTCCTAACCGATTCACCGCTTCCGCATGCACGTGCGCAACGGCACCCGTACCTATAATCGCGGATTTTATCTTTTTATCCATATCTCACCTTCTGGTGTTTCGGCAAGGTTTTTTTCAAGTGCAAAAGAATTGGCGCAAAGTATCGTTTTAAGCGCCATAACGGCCGCACCAAAGGCTTCTTCATTACTTTCGTATACAAATCTGTTACTGTGGGCAAGCTCTTCATTCTGCAGATGTTCAAGCCCTTTAAATACTTTTAAATGCGGCTCGACAGTTAAGAACGTTTTATTGGATTTTGCGTAAAAGTCGATCAAAGCGTTTTCTATGCCGCCGTCGCCATACCCTGACGGTACGATCTGCCCCGTGCCGCACACCGCATCCTTTATATGGAAATATTCGATATGGTCTTTAAGCAGCGCATATGCTTCACGCGGATCATAGCCACTAACGACGTAATTCGCCGGGTCGTGGATAATACGGATTTTACCGCCGAAATGATCATAAATCCGCTTACATCTGCGGGGTGCATCGCCAAAAATACCGCTTTCGTTCTCATGGCAAAGCATTATGCCGTCCGCATATTTTACGAACTCGTTCAAGCGCGAAAAAACCTTGTCTTCGTACGCATCCGCGTCCTCCCCCTTGGGCATATAGAAACTAAAGATACGCATATATTTTGTGCCAAGCATACGGGCAGTTTCGATGGTTCTCTTAAATTTATCCAGATGCGCGTCAAAATCGTCATTTATCCCGATTTTACCAAAAGGCGAGCCGATGGACGACACGCCAAAACCGCCGTCCTTAAGTTTTTGCGCGAGTTCGGCAACCTCGGCCTTTGATAAATCCGAAACGTTCTTACCGTCTACGCCGCGCACCTCTATGTATCTCACGCCGTTTTCACGACAAATACGCATTTGTTCAGTAAAATCCGGGCTTGCCTCATCGGCAAATGCCGATAGAATATATGACATATGGCACTTCCTTTACATATTTTTCTTGATATTGTTAAAACTCGTTGCCAGACATTCAAACGGATCCTTTCCGTTGCAATCGTCCTGCTCAACGAAAGCATACTTCACGCCTGCTTCTTTGCTGGCGGCAAAGATTGCCGGCCAGTTAAGATTGCCTTCCATAACCTCGCACATTTTTTGCGTAGTGCCCTGCATCATCATATCTTTATAATGGATACAATCAATGCGCCCGGTTAACTTTCTTATCCACGCTGCCGGATCCGCGCCGCCGTGCGCCACCCAATACACATCTAAGGTAACGCCCATCTCGGGTATCCCGTCGATAAGGATATCCATTAAAAGTTTCCCGCCAAGTTTCATATATTCAAAAGAATGGTTGTGGTACATAAGCATAAGGCCTTTGTCGCGCAGTTTTTGCGCAACCGGGCGGTAATCCGCCACAAAGCGCGCCGCGCCGTCCACACCTCCGTATACACCATTCCAATCCGGCATAGAGCCGATGCCAACGTACTTTGCCCCCATCTTTTTATGGTCGGCAATTACTATATCGGTGTTGTCGCGAATCTTTATTGGGTTTGTGTGGGTTAAAGGCACTTCAAGTCCATATTTATCCCCCGCTTCCCTGATCTCTGCGGCGGTAATTCCCTCACCGATCATGGATATCTGCACACAGGAATAGCCTATCTCAGCAACTTTCTTCATGCTCCCAAAAAAGTCCGATGTGGTTTTACAATGTTCCCGCACAGTCATCATCTGTGCACCTATCTTTATATTCATAACTTCAGCTCCAATCCCTAACCAGATATAGACAATTATATCACAAGCAAATATTACTGTCAAAATTATTTTTAAAGTAGGGCTAAACAACACGTAAGCGTCTCAGCCTGTTCGTAGGATAACTACACATGTAGTTATTCTACGAACATTCCTCTATATCTTGAATATATAGACATTCAGCTTGAAAGCAATTTTTGTTTTCAAAAATAAACATTTCAGAAATTAAGCAAAAAGTCTATTTCCATGTTTTATGAGTATACTATAGTATGGACAAAAAAAATACAGCAGCAAAGAAAATTGCGATAGGTTTTGTACTTGCCATTATTTCACTTAGCATAACGGCAGGATTTTTTGCAAGATCTTATCAATTTTGGGAGATACTAATGAACAGAAACCTCAACGGCCTTTCAGCTTTTATACAGCAGGTTGAATCAGTAATCAGGGAGGCTAACTAGTTCTTTACAATTTAACGAAAATATAGTAAACTTAATAAAAAAGGAGGTTTTGTATAACATGTTAATAACAATCTTAGTGTCATTGGCAATTGGCGCCGTTATCGGCTGGGTTGCCGGAATTATAATGGGTAGTAGGGGATCATTGATACGCAATATCATCTGCGGCGTCCTCGGTAGCCTTCTCGGCGGCGTAATCAGCGAAATCTTGCCCTTCGGAAACGGGGTTTGGATAAACTTCATCTTCGCCGTCGTTGGTGCCTGTATCATTATAGCCGTCGCACGCGCTTTAAAACTGGGTGGAAGATAGGTAAATTTTTTAAGCCTTACTTAACATTATGATTTATATTTTAAGCCTTTCATTCCCATTATATACAGTGGATTTGAAGGGCTTAATTTTATATGCAAAGTGTAAACATGTCATATTTTCAAAAAATCTCCGTATAATTTAAAAAAGATAATCATAAGGAGTTTAAAATGGTTTCCTCACCGGTAAACATGTCAGAATACGCAATGTACCGCGACATAGCGGAACGCACGAACGGCGATATATACATAGGAGTTGTTGGCCCTGTGCGCACGGGCAAGTCTACGTTTATAAAACGGTTTATGGATTTGCTTATTTTGCCCAACATAGAGAACCAATACAACAAGACCCGTGCCAAGGACGAATTGCCCCAAAGTGGCGACGGGCGCACGATTATGACTACCGAGCCAAAGTTCGTGCCTAGCGAAGCCGTAGAAGTCTCCCTCGACGAGACCACGAGGTTTAAGGCGCGCATGATAGACTGCGTCGGGTACCTCGTAAACGGCGCGCACGGTCACATGGAGGGCGACACCCCTCGAATGGTCAGCACGCCATGGTTTGCCGAAGCCATACCCTTTACCGAGGCCGCAGAGATAGGCACCCGTAAAGTTATATCCGAACATTCCACAATCGGCATTGTTATCACCACCGACGGCTCTATCACCGACATCCCCCACCATGATTACGCACCCGCCGAAGAACGCGTAATCAACGAACTAAAGGCCATAAACAAGCCTTTTATAGTCGTCTTAAATACAATCCGCCCATACGCACCGGAAACCGAGGAGCTCCGCATCGAACTTAGCGAAAAGCACGGCGTACCCATCATACCACTCAACGTCGCTCAAATGAAGATGGAGGATATCTCTGCAGTTATGGAAAAAGCCCTGTACGAGTTCCCTGTACGCGAGCTTCGCCTCATGTTCCCAAAATGGATTGAAACACTTCCGCAAAACCATTGGCTTAAGCGGAGCATTATTTCAACTGTACGCGAAAATGCAAAATCCGTTACAAAACTCCGCCATATAAAGGATACACTTCGCGACCTCGAAGAAAATGAGTTTATAAAAAAAGCGTACATAGACATTATCCTTTTAGGCGAAGGCAGCGCCTCCGCGGCCGTGGCCGTTGAAGACAGCCTATTCTACAGGGTATTGTCAGAAACAACAGGCATGGACATAGACGGAGAGCACAAACTTATCTCCACAATAAAAATACTTGCCGAAGCCAAAACAGCCTACGATAAGGTGAAATCCGCCTTGGAAGCCGTGGAGCGCAAAGGCTACGGCATCGTCACTCCGTCGCTTAGTGAAATGCAGATCGACGACCCGGTAATCGTCAAACACGGTTCGCGCTACGGCGTTAAAATACGCGCATCCGCCCCAAGTATCCATATGATTAAAGCGGATATAGAAACAGATATATTACCATACAAAATGATAGTGAGTTGCAAACGAGAGAAGATAGGCACAATAAATTATGATGTTGAGTACCACATATATGCGTGATTACATGGAATCCGCTTAAAACCGCTCTTTATGACAAATAAGAGCGGTTTTGTTTGAAAATTTTATTTGCACGACTTCTTCAAAAACTTGACTTTTGAATTGAGTTATTGTATAATCAATGCAAATTGGAGGTGTTTATATGATAATACGGCAAGAGTATCTCAATAATTTAATCAATTTCCGGCACAAGCAGCTTATAAAGGTAATTACTGGCATTAGGCGATGCGGCAAATCAACCATTTTCGAATTATACCAAGATTATCTCAAAACGGACGGTGTAACAAGCGAGCAAATAATTCACATCAACCTTGAAAATGGTGAGTTTGCGGAACTTTCAACGAGCAAACAGCTTTATGATTATGTAAATGAGCGATTGCTTCCCGACAAACAAATGTATGTGTTCCTTGATGAAGTCCAACGAGTGGACGAATTTCAAAAAGCCGTGGATAGCTTGTATGTTAAAAAGAACTGTGATGTTTATATCACGGGTTCAAACGCCTACTTGCTGTCGGGTGAATTGGCTACGTTACTGTCGGGTCGATATGTTGAAATTAAAATGCTTCCGTTATCGTTCAAGGAGTATGTTTCTGCTTTCCCGGAAGATAGTAATGTTGACCGACTGTATGCTGATTACATCCAAAACAGTTCTTTCCCTTATGCTTTAGAACTTAAAAGAGCAAAAGACCGACGGTTATATCTGCAAGGCATATATGATACGATTGTGCTAAAAGACATTGTAGCACGACGACGATTCCCGGATGTGGAAATGTTGCAAAGTGTGGTGCGCTTCATGTTCCACAATATCGGCAACCTCAATTCAACAAAAAAGATAGCCGACACAATGACCAGCGCAGGGCGAAAAATATCTGTGCATACAGTCGAAA
>WQWB01000057.1 GCA_009785555.1 Defluviitaleaceae bacterium
GTTATGTCGCTGATGCCGTTGCCCGTGAGATCCAGCTCCACAAGGTTGGCAAGGCCGGCAAGCGCGGTGATATCGCTGATGCCTTGGCCGCGTAGGCTAAGGTGCGTAAGGCCGTTTAGACCCCCGCTCGCAAAAACGGGTAAGGCGTTTAGCAAGTTAAAGTCTACACCCCAAAGAGAGAGGCTGCGCAGGTTTGGTATATCCGCTATATACGCAATACCATATATGGCATCCGCGCCGCCCAACTCAAGGTGATAGAGCGTTTCGATTTGCGTGAGCGGATTTATATCCACCGTTATTTCCTGCGAATATGCGTAAACAAAGTCCACGGAAAGGCGGGTTAACGCCGGAAGCGAGGCAAGGGGCGCAAGGTTTGTAATTTGGTTCTGCAGTATAATGAGCTCATTCAGATTACTCAAATTCGCAAGCGGCGACAGGTCACTGATTTCGTTGCCCCAAAGGTCAATCCACACCAGGTTCGGCAAACCGGCAAGCGGTTCTATATCCGTAATATTATTAAATTGCAGGTTAAGGTGGGTAACACTCTGTGGGATTTCGTTTTCCGCAACGAGACGCGCCAATTCTGCGTCGTCTATATTGCGGCCGTTGAGGAACCAAAATACGGTTGCGGATTCTGCTTCGCCTTCATCGTTGTTTTCGATATGTCCTTCGCCCTGATCCGGCTCGTTCTGTGCTTCCTGCGCCGCGGCCATAGCTTCGGCACGGGTAACTCTCCAGCTGACGAACGGCGGAAGGTTTTCTTCAGAGTTCAATAAAGAAAACGTAAGGGCCGCAAGGTTTTCGATTAAATTAAAATAATAGATTGCATTTTCCTCAAAGAACGTAAACAGTTCGAAATACGATATTTCTTCTGGGTCAAAATCAATTTCGTAGAAGATAACAAGGGAATAGCCAATTATCTGTATGGACTCAATGCTCCACCCTTCGCCCGGCAGCGGGAGCGCGTGTACTATACGGTGCGTCTCATGCGCCGCGCCTACGTGGGGGATTGAGCGCAATCCTCCGTAATATTCTTCGCCATTGCCGTAGACGCTTTCACCGGCGTAAACGTCCGGCTCATAATCTTCCTCCTCTTGCCTCGCCAAACAGGCCGACAGAAATGTTATTGCAAGAATTAATGACAGCGCAACCGCACAAGTTTTTGCCAAAGATTTTTTCATAAAATTTACCACCTGCATTAATTTATTTTTTACCATTTTAAGTATGCCATAAACTGGTGCATCTGTCAAGGGGTGTGCGTCAAGAATGTTGGTAAATGCGAGATACCACACAAAATACAAAAGAGATTTCCATTAAAAAACGGACGCAATAACTGCGTCCGCCTAAAACAAATACAAATTTAAACTTTTTTTACAGGGCGCAACACCTCATAACCCAAAACTTCAGGAAAATGCCGTTGATAGTTAGGGCATATCGTTTCATTCCATTCATAGCCGCCTGGAATCCACCATCTGCCACTTTCTTTGGGGTTATAATTCCATGCAAGGTTTTCAACTTTCCCCATAACATCGCCATTATCAGCAAGATAGTCAAAAGGTGGGTGGAAAAATACGAGGTAAGTTGAAGCCGGGATGTCGCGGATTTCAAACCCATCCGGCACTTTGCCGCTGTAATCGCAGGGTACGCCAAAACCGTAAAAATACCCCTTTTGTCTGTTTTCGTAAAACCATCCTGCTTGGTGACAACCCACAACTTCAAGGGATACATGGCGCATACTGTCAATGATTCCGCAAACCTCGTCGCAATTATGGTATTTCCAAAAATCACCATAATTTTTTGCCCTTATATCCCATATGCCGATATATTTATGCGCTGGGATATATTCAAACCTAACATTTGCTTCTTTTACTGTACTCATGCCAATACCTCCAAATAAAATTTTGTCGGGATTAAGGACAACTTGTTTTATGGAAAGTTTTATCGGCCTTGGCTCCATCCGATAAGAGTACGGTGTACATCCGTAAGCCATCACAAAAGCCCTCGTCAGCGCTTCTTGGGATGAAAAGCCATATCGCAGTGCTATGTCTATTATCCTATCTGACGTATCGCGTAATGCGACCGCTATATAACATAACCTGCGACCGGCCAAATAACTTTTCAGCGTCATGCCGCTAATTTTATGAAAGAGGCTTGAACAATAATAAGGCGAATAACCGACTTCATTTGACATTTCCAGTAAAGTTGGGTTGTTCTCAATATTATGCTCAATCCAATCAATCATTTTCTGAACGGACACGCTCCATTGATTCATGCTGCCCCTCCTTCCAAAAACAGAATACCAAAAAGGTTTCCTGTATATCTTGATATATGTTGCGAAGATTATGCTGCGTGAACAAGCGGATGCTCTCCACTTCATTCTCCGTCTGTCCGGCGCGGGTGGATGGAAATACTTTTTCGCATTCGATTTTTAATATAAAACACCCTTCTGATGTATGGACTTCAAAACCCTTATTGTACACCCCCCCGCCGACTATTCGACAGACTTAAGCTTTACCCTCGTTCCAAACGTCTTCTTTACGATTGATTCCGCGTAGCCCGGTATCTCGGACACTATGTAGTTGTCCAAAAATAATTCCCTCCAAAATCTTAGATAAGGTTATTTATTCACTTAATTAAAATCTTGCCTCCGTTTTTATCACAAATTTCGCCGGTATCAGTATATCCAGCGCTTAACCAAAAATCTATCGCATCATCAGCCGTCAAATAAATATACGGAACGCCCAGCTTCCTCAGCTCATCCCCGGCGTGGACGGCAAGAAATTTTCCATAACCTCGACCGCGATGCTCTTTTTGGATATACATCTCCCTAATACAGCCACAGCCTTCTTTTTCGTACCAATCACTTTCTGGGCTGTCTACCTGATACTCGATAAAACCTATCGGCGTATTATCCAAATGCAGAATATCAATAAAAATGATACCGGCCTTGGCTTTTTGCACCATATCCTCACACAAACCGATGAGCGGGATATTGGCAAGGGCTATTTTATAATCCTCAACGAAGCATACCCCTACCATAAGCGTAAAAACATCGAAGTCCGAATCATTAAATTTCCTAATTTCCATGTTAGACTGTCTTATCCAAAACACTCTCCTTAAACTATAGAGGAATTACTTTGAAATAACTACGCATGTAGTTATCCTACAAACATTCCTCTATATAATCGCCAATGAGCAAACCCTATTCCATAAACTATACCATAATCGCGACGGCAAAGTAAAGAAAAACCAAATAATACGCAAACAAATCCTTGCGTTTTACCGTATGTATGGTATAATTTAAATACCATCAATTGGGAGGATTATCCATTGAAGACATTCTTTGCAACACTCAGGCATAACAACCTGCCATACCGCGGTTTTATGCTATTTTACATAGCCGCGTCGTTTGTTATATCCGCGGCTTTGGTTATCGGCAACATCTTCGCCGGGCGCGTAGGCGAGGCCGCGTACGGCGGCGAAACAGACTACATTTTGCATTATTTACTTATCTTATCCGGGTTTATGCTGGTGCGCGTTGCGGTATCGGCGCTGTCAGCGCTATATCTTGGGCGGTTTGCCGCAAAGGCCGGCTACACTTTCCGCACAAACTTTGTAAAATTCTTCCTTCGCCAACCCTTTGCAAATCTAGAGAGGACAAATACCGGCGAAAACCTATCCATCTTTACGAACGACTTACCACAAGCCGCATTTCTCGTAAGCAACGGCGCACTGGGTATGATAATGGACTTTGCCATGCTTATCGCCGCACTGGTTTATATGTTTTATCTTAACTGGATCTATACACTAATCTTCATCGCTCTCTTCCCGGTCCTTGCCGTCGTGCAGGTTGTTATATCCATACCGATACAAAAGGTTGCACGTGCCGGGCTTATGGCCACGGCCGAGTTCAACGCGGTCGTAAACGATTCGCTCCAAAACACGTCCACGGTTATATCCTACTCCCTTGAAACCGCAATGGAGGACCGGTACATGAATGCGTACGAAAAAGTAGTCGTGGCAGCTAAAAAGCAAATGCTCCTATTCTCAACCATAGTTATCGCCGGCGTGCTGTTGTCCGTCGTGCCTATGATATATATCTACATCGTGTCCGGCATGTCCGTCATAACCTGGTTTGAAACCGGCGGCGCGGAAGGTATGACTATCGCGCAGTTCATCGCATTCACCGGCGTCGGCATTATGGCCGCATCATGGCTGATGATGCTGTCGCAGAGCCTTGGTGCGGTCAAGATATGGATGGCTGGGGCAGTTAGGTTTAATGATGTTACGACAGGGGAGGCAGAAGAACGGAAAACAGAGCCAGAAGAACGAACACAAGGAGATAATGAGAATGCGCTCTCCTTCAATAACGTTACTTTTGCATACGGCGACGGAGCCGACGTCTTACATGGCGTCTCGTTCAGCATACCGGTCGGCGGCAGGGTTGCGCTTATAGGCGGATCCGGATCTGGCAAGTCTACGATACTCAAGCTGATGCTTGGCCTATACGAACCTAAGGGCGGCAATATTAATGTTTTGGGTGAGGATACAACGGGTATCAGCAAATTTAACCTTAGGGAGAGATTTGCTTATGTTCCGCAAGATAGCTTCCTCTTTCCGGAATCTATCAGTGAGAATATAACGGGCAAAAAGAATTTAAGTAAAGACGAACAGCTTAAGCTCGAAAAAGCATGCAGTGACGCCGGAATCCTAGAGTTTATAAATACTTTGCCAGATAAGTTTAATGCAGTGCTTACAGAATCTGCCGAGAACGTGTCCGGCGGGCAGCGCCAGCGCATCGCAATTGCGCGGGCGTTATATAAGGACGCACCGATAATCCTTTTCGACGAGGCGACAAGCGCGCTGGATCCAGGCACAGAAGCGGCGATCCTTCAAACGCTTGAAAACGCGGTGACGGGTAAGACCCTAATTATGGTAGCGCACCGCGCGTCGGCCAAGGCGTTCTGCGACACGGTCATAACACTTGAAGGGGGGCGAACCGTATGAAGGAAAGAATGAAATATCTGAAGAAGACTTATGGTTTTATGCGGCCATATATGTTCCTATATCTTTTGGGTATGTTGTTTTATAACGGCCAGCAATTTATGGTAAACTACATCATAGGCCTTTTTGGGCGCAATACAATGGACGGTATAGTAGCGCGGGATGCAAGCGAAGTGTTTTGGGGTATGGTTACGGCATTTTTATTCTTGGTAGGAGCCGGTGCGCTTATCGCTTTCGGCATCTACGTTTCCGGTCGCGCAACGGTATATGCGGACAGGGATTTGCGTAAAAAGCTGTTCAATAAGTTCGTAAACTCAAGCCTAGAAGCGAGCCAATCAGGTCACAGCGGCGAGGGTATAGCCGCGATAAACACGGACGCTGGCACCACCACAGATATCTATATGGATCATATGTCCAACTTCCTCCGCCCTGCCATAACAATCATTCTCTCTATCGGCACTATCTTCATCATAGACTGGCGGATGGGGCTTGTATCTGTTGGTCTTGGCCTTATCGCCTATGCTGCCCAGGCCGGATTTGTAAAGCCGCTAGCTAAAATCGGCAAGGAAAGGCTTAACGCCAACGCCGACGCGGTAAAAAGCGTGTCTGACGTCTTCCAAGGCGCAATATCCATCCGCGCCTTCAACATGCAAGATAAGGCAGCTGCAAACGCGGACATAAGCATAAACCGCCTTAGGCTGCTACGCTTCCGAGAGGCATTTATAGGCATGTGGCAGGATATGTTTACAACTGTGCAGGGTTGGCTGTCACTTGTAGCCGTGTTTGGCTTTGGCGGTTGGCTTGTTGCCACGGACAGGGGCATTGAGTTTCCGACTTTGCTTTTAATTTTACCGCTTCTCCAAGGCGTCGCGCATTCAATCGGTGCTGTAGGCGGCGCGTGGGCCGGCCTCCAGCCTCCCCTCGAAGCGTCCAAGCGCGTGTTTAATATAATTGATGGAAAAACCGTGAAACATTCCGGCAATAAAAAATCCTTTACGGGTTCTAGCATAAAAATCAGCAACATGTGGTTTAAATATAAAGACGCCGCAACGAACGCACTTACGGATATAACCTTAGAAATTAAGCCCGGCGAGATGGTGGCTTTTATCGGCCCAAGCGGGTCTGGCAAGTCTACTCTACTACGCGCAATCATCGGCTTTTACGAACGGGAGGATCTGGGGATATCCATAGGTGACACAGCCTTTAACGACGCTGACATAACCGCGTGGCGAGGCAATTTCGCCTATGTTGACCAAAGCTGCAAACTCTTTGATATGACAATTAAGGAAAATATCGCGCTTGGTATGATAAACAGCGAAGCAGAGTCTGACCAAACGACGGACGAAAGAATCGTCTCCGCCGCAAAACGCGCCTTCGCACATGGTTTTATCGAACAGCTAGAAAATGGATATGACACGCCGTGCGGAGAGAAGGGTGCATCCCTTTCCGGCGGGCAAAAGCAACGCATCGCCATAGCCCGCGCCCTTATAAAGTCCGCGCCAATCCTCGTGTTTGATGAGGCGACAAGCGCACTGGACGCGGACAGCGAACGGTACGTGATGGAAACTATAGAATCCCTGCGCGAGGAGCATAACCATACGATTTTAATAACAAGCCACAACCCTGATACCGTTGTAGATGCGGATAGAATCGTGGTTATGGAAGCCGGGCGAATCGTTGAGATAAAAAAGAATATTAGTATCACAGAAGAAACAAAAGACAGCTCCATTAGTGAAGAATAGCCATTCGGATGTCATTGCGGCTCGATTGCCGCCCAGCTGTTTGCGTAGCAAACGAGAGGGGCTACTTGGTATTAATTCGCGTAGTTTGCGAATTTACTCCAAGTAGCCCCGCAATCTCTGAGTCATAAACAAATCAAAACACAGGAGGATTTTATGAACTACCTTTATGACGAATTAAAAGTTGGCCAAAAGGCCTCATTTTCCAAAACAATTTCAGAGGGTGATGTTTACCTCTTCGCCGGCATCTCGGGCGACATAAACCCGGCGCATTTGAACGAAGAATACGCGAAGGAAACCTTCTTCAAAACGCGCATCGCGCACGGGCTTATCTCGGCCGGGCTTGTTTCGGCGGTGCTTGGCAACGTAATGCCAGGCCACGGCGCGATTTGGGTTAAGCAGGAACTGAACTTTATTGCACCCGTTATATTTGGCGATACGGTTACGGCAACAGTAGAGGTTCTGGAAAAGTTAGATAAAAAGCAAATAAGAGTAAAAGCAACCTGCGCGAACCAACACGGCACGGTGGTGCTTGAAGGCGAAGGCATTGTAAGCTGCCCAAGGGTAAAGGTGGGGTAACCGCATCGTAGGGGCGAACTGTGTTCGCCTAGCCGCTAAAGAGGGGAGCAATATGGAACGGAAAAAATATTTAGGGCAGTATAACAAACCATTCATCAAATCCATAAATTCGAAAACCGCCAGAGCCGACAGCGTGGGCATTCCGGGTTACGCTTCGCTTATTAAAATTATTGAAGTGTACCATCCCTACGTTGTAGGTGAAGGTGACGCGGCAATATGTATCGCGGACAACGGCTACTCTGAACTTACATTTCTGCCTGACAACGAGAACTGGCAAATGTGCGCCATTTATGATGACCGCGATAATATAGTAGAATGGTATTTTGACATAACGCGCAAAAACACCACGGACGAAAGCGGCAATCCCTACTGCGACGACCTATACCTTGACGCAGCACTTATGCCGGACGGACGTATCCTAACTTTTGACGAGGACGAACTGGCGGATGCACTGCGGCAAGGTAATATTACACAGGATGATCACGACATGGCGTATAGAACACTAGAAAAACTTATTGCCGGCAAAATCATCAGCATTGATTACATGAATGAGCTTTGCACAAGGCTATTAGCATTATTTCAATAAAATAAAAAAGAGAACTATTTATGAAATCAAAACTATGCAACATATTTTCCATAAGCGTACTTATCGCTGCTTTTACCATACTGACATTCCTTTCGGCTTGCAGAAACAACGATATTTACGGTACATGGGATTTTACTGAAAGACGCCTCTATGAATCCGTAAACGGCAATTGGCAATTTGCTAGAACAATGGATCCTTCTTCGCGAACGCAAATCGAATTCCGTGCCGACGGAACGGCAACGATAGCTTGGGATGATGAGTCACACGAAGAAGTAACGTGGCGTAAGGACGACGACCGTTTGTTTTATGATGGCGGACCATCGGTTGGTTTTATAGTAGAAACAAGCCGTAATGAGCTCCGGCTCATCCACGAAGCACTTGGCACGCGCCAAGTGGAAGTATACCGCCGCGCCAGATAGCGTGGTAATTATAAGATTAGGAGGGGAACATAAATGAAAAAGACTTATATTATCAGCGCGTGCCGCACGGCAATCGGCGCATTCGGCGGCGCGTTGGCAAACGTGCCGGCCGCGGACTTGGGTGCAGCGGTTATAGGGGAAGCTGTTAAGCGCGCAAATATATCACCGGATCATGTTGACGAAGTTATCATGGGCATTATTCTTGCCGCTGGTTTTGGGCAAAATGTCGTACGCCAAGCCGCACTAAAAGCCGGTATACCCCAAGATGTCTGCGCATCCGCTATAAACATGTTATGCGGCTCCGGGCTTAAATCCATCATGCTCGGACGTCAGAGCATTCTTGCCGGTGATAACGATATCGTTGTTGTCGGCGGCACGGAAAACATGAGCCTCGCGCCTTACATCCTACCCAACGCAAGGAACGGCTACAAACTCGGCAACGGCGCAGTTGTGGACAGCATGGTAAACGACGGTCTGACTTGTGCGATGAACAATATCCACATGGGTATAACCGCCGAAAACTTGGCGAAGAAATACGATATCACGCGCGAGGAACAGGACGCCTTTGCCGCAGAAAGCCAGCGCAAAGCAGGCATAGCTCTTGAAAGCGACCGCTTCGCGGATGAAATAGTGCCAATTGAAATTAAGGTAAGGCGTGATGTAATTATTTTCGACAAAGATGAGTACCCACGCCCCGGAACAACGGTTGAAACGCTTGCAAAGCTGCGCCCGGCATTTTTATCCACTGAAGAAGGCGGAACGGTAACGGCAGGAAACGCCAGCGGCATTAACGACGGCGCGGCAGCCCTGGTTATCGCATCAGAAGAGGCCGTTAAAAAATACGACCTAACGCCGCTTGCGGAAATCCTCGGTACCGGCCAAGCAGGCGTAGATCCAGCCATTATGGGTATCGGCCCGGTTGAGGCGGTAAAAAAGGCATTGGCTTCGGCAAACCTAACTCTCGCCGATATCGACCTCATCGAAGCGAACGAAGCCTTCGCTGCACAATCCATCTCCGTATCCAGAGAACTTAATTTTGACATGTCGAAAGTAAACGTAAACGGCGGCGCGATCGCCTTGGGGCACCCTATCGGCGCAAGCGGCGCGCGGGTTTTAGTCACCCTTCTGTACGAAATGCAAAAGCGCGGCGCAAAACACGGCCTGGCAACGCTTTGCGTAGGCGGTGGCATGGGCGTTGGTATTGTGGTGAAAAATATTTAATGATTATCCCTGCAGTTAAAATTTATTAAAATAAGCGGGTTGTGGAATGAGGACAACAGCCTCTTCCACAACACCGCCAAGTTTGCCGAAACCGATCGTACGGCAAAATTTTATATTAAATTTGGGACTTCCCTAGAATAGAGGGTCATCTCTAAAGATTTTCAACAACACAGCATAAAGATTTTGGTCGCGATGATTGAAACGAAACTCGGTTTCTTTGAGGTAGATTTTAAATAAA
>WQWB01000058.1 GCA_009785555.1 Defluviitaleaceae bacterium
CTTTACAGCTTATGACTGGCAAAGTCTTTGGTGTCGGCCTTGCGGGCATCACGCAGTACGTCCTCGTCCTTGGCACGGCCTTTATCGGGTATACATTGACAGCGTCGTCATGGCTTGAGTTTAGCCCGGAGGTTGCGGCCATTCTTGGCGGTAACTTGTCCTTCGGTTTTCTCATGCTTACGCTCTTATTCTTCTTCCTAAGCTTTTTCGGTTTTGCGTTCATCTTGGCAGGCTTTGCTTGTACTATCAGTAAGGTTGAAGAAGTCGGCACGGTTACAACCATACCAATGCTCCTTTTTGGCGGCGCGTTCTATCTTGCGATTACAGGCAGCGTTATGCCGGATGCTGGATGGGTGCAGGTCGTGTCGTTCATCCCGTTCGTATCGCCGCTTGTTATGTACTCACGCATCGCCGTGGCCATGCCTGAGGCTTGGGAAATCGTGTTGGCAACCATTATAAACATTACCGCAATTATGTTTATGGCTTGGCTAAGTTCACGCATTTACCGTGTCGGCGTTATGCTATACGGCAATAAACCAAAATTTAAGGATGTTATCAGATATATGTTCGCTAAGAACTAATATTACGTTAAAGAAGAGGCTGATGAAATGTTTAATTTAGAAAATCCGTTTTGGCGGTTTATGACAACGCTCGCTGACGTCGTTATTGTCAGCATGTTATGGGTACTTACAAATTTTATCGGCCTATTCCTTCTTGCTTTCGGCTTCTTCGAGTGGGGGATATTGCCGATCGGCGTACTTGGAGCCGCGTTGGTTCTGCTGTCCGTCGGTCCATCAATTTCCGCCGCGTATTATGTGCTTACGCGTAAAATTTCCAGCCGTGAGGGTTATATTCTTCAAGACTTTGTCAAGGGATTTAAAAACAATTTCAAAAACGGCGCGTTAGCCTTTATTATCCTCGCCCCGATTATGATAATAACGATATTCAATTTCATGTCGGATACGAGTGAACTTTGGTTCGGCTTAGGCACAGGTTTTGATACCATCGCAATGGCTGTAAACCTAATAATTTTAGTGCAAGCCTTGTTTGTATTTATCCACGTATTTGCCATGTCATCACGCTTTGACATGAAATTTAAGCTTTTGATGAAGACTGCTTGGCAGATTTCAATTAAGCATATGCCGACAACACTGCTGCATGCTGCGATTTTTGTCCTTATCATTTTTATTTCAGTGGAACTTCTGCCGCAGTTTTTCCTGTTTTCGGCCGGTATATATTTTTGGGCATCTTCTCACCTACTTATACGAATTTACCGTAAATACAGGCCGGAGATGGACAGGGACCCAGACGATTTTGACGCAGGGCAGCCGAACAGCCCGGAGGAGTAATGAAAAAATTATTATTGCTGGATGGAATGAACTTGATTTTCCGCGCCTTCTATGCTTTGCCTCCCCTTACAACTTTGGACGGGCGGCATATTAATGCGGTTTTAGGCTTCCTTAACATGTTTTTTAAATTATATGATGAAGAAAAGCCGGACTATTGTGCCGTTGCGTTTGATCTACCAGTACCAACATTCCGCCACAAACTTCACGCTGAATATAAAGCGACGCGTGATGCAATGCCCGTGGAGTTGCGTGGGCAGATCCCTATACTAAAAGAACTTATGCGTGCCATGCAGGTGCCGATCGCCGAGTTTCCCGGATATGAGGCGGACGATGTGCTGGGTACGCTTGCGAAAACCGCCGAAGAGCGCGGTTTTTTAGTAACCATTTCTTCCGGGGATAAGGATTTATTCCAAGTTGCATCGGATAAAATATGCATTAAAATACCGCGTACAAAGGCTGGCAAAACTGTAAGCGAAGTGTTTTACGCGGCGGATATTTTGGAAGCATACGGCGTTACGCCTAAAGCGTATATTGATGTGAAAGCTTTGATGGGAGATACTTCGGACAATGTGCCGGGTGTACCTGGTATTGGCGAGAAGACGGCGGTGAAGTTGATACAGCAATACGAAACAATTGAAAACGTATTAAACAACACTGATAATATTTCGGCTAAAAAAATTGCAGAAAATTTGAAAGTATATAAGGAGCAGGCTGTAAAATCCAAAGTTTTAGTTACAATCGACGTGGATGTGCCTGTGCAACTGGACGATATTATCGGATCGCAGCCGTCTATATTTAATGAAAATGCTTTTCTACTGGTTAAGGAACTTGAATTGAAATCTTTGTATGGTAAGTTTAAAGGCGTTGAAATATCGGCGTCTAAAACGAAGCAAGAGGCTGTCGTGGTATCGTCGCTGGATGAAGATGCGATTAGGGAATGCGTGGATAAATTTATGCCTGCGGAAATAATTGCATATCAGATAATTAGTGAAAAAACATTTGGCGGCGTTACCCTTGCGGCTGACGGCATTGCGCCGCACGTCATTTCGGCCGATTTTGGCGACCTTGACGAGGATCGCATATTAAACCAATGCAAACCATTGTTTGAAGGAAACGGTAAAAAGATTTCTTGGGACGCGAAAAGCGATATCCACTTTCTGGCGAAAAAAGGTATAGCCATAAAAAATATTGATTTTGACGCTATGCTTGCTGCGTACGTGCTTAATAAATGGCAAAACAAGCCGCCAAATGCGGCGGACTTGCTTGACTTTGCGGAAACATGCAAAGCGGACTTGGCATCAAACGGTATGAAGAATGTGTATTATGATATTGAGTTTCCGCTTTTAAGTGTTTTATATGATATGGAGCAAGCCGGCATTTGCGTGGACGGGGATGAATTGCGTCGTTTTGGATCAATACTTGAGGAAATGTTGGTTACTTTGGTTGGTGAAATATATTCACTAACAAATATAAACTTCAATATAAATTCGCCGCAGCAGTTATCTGAGATTTTGTTTGATAGATTAGGCATTGTTCCCGTTGGCAAACGCCTTAAAACGGGGGCGTATTCCACTGCGGTGGATGTTTTGGAGAAGATTGAGGACAAGCATCCGGTTATAAGTAAAATTATGGAGTACAGAAAACTCGCAAAGTTAAAGTCGACCTACGCAGACGGGATTCTGGAGGTTTTGGATAAAAAGACTTCACGCGTCTATACGACATTTAAGCAAACAGTTACGTCCACGGGGCGCTTGTCGTCCACGGAACCTAATTTGCAAAACATACCCATTCGTACGGAGCTGGGGCGCAACTTGCGTAAGGCTTTTGTGCCTGCGCCGTCGTTCGTTTTCG
Source organism: Defluviitaleaceae bacterium (assembly GCA_009785555.1). GTDB lineage: Bacteria > Bacillota > Clostridia > Lachnospirales > WRAX01 > WQWB01. The sequence continues at coordinate 3,201 of WQWB01000058.1, forward strand.
TCGGTGCGGATTATAACCAAATAGAGCTTAGGGTTCTTGCCCATATGAGCGGCGACGCCATATTTACCGACGCGTTTGTCACCGGTAAGGATATACACCGCATCACCGCGTCCGAAGTTTTTGGCGTGGGATTTGACGATGTGACGCCTGAACAGCGTTCTGCCGCAAAAGCCGTAAATTTCGGCATTATATACGGACAATCCGCTTTCGGTTTAGCAAACGAGTTAGGGATATCGACTAAAGAGGCGGAGCGTTATATCAACGGTTTTTTTAGGCGTTATCCCGGAATCAAGGAATTTATGGACTGTACTATTGATGAGGCGCGAAAAACTGGGTACGCCATAACAATTACGGGCAGGCGCAGGAAGATTGACGAACTTACGTCAACAAACTTCCAAACACGCGCATTCGGAGAACGCGCCGCGATGAACATGCCAATCCAAGGCAGTGCCGCCGATATCATTAAGATCGCCATGATTCGCGTGTACAATCGTTTGAAGGGCGAAACGCTTCGGTCTCGCCTCATCCTTCAGGTGCACGATGAATTGTTGATAGAAACGGCGGAAAACGAAGTTGATGAAGTGAAACAAATACTTCAGCATGAAATGGAAAATGTTATGCCGTTTAATGTGCCGCTACGTGCTGATGTTTACATTGGCAAAAATTGGTATGAAGCGAAATGAAAATAATTGGTCTGGCAGGTTTGATGGCAAGCGGAAAGACGACGGCGGCGCAATTTCTCGCCGCAAACGGCGCTTACGTTATTGACGGTGATAAAATCGGCCATAATATCTTAAAGCGTGACGGAGCTGCGTATGCCAGCGTAATCAGCATATTTGGCACGGATATTTTAGACGGTAGCTATGAGATTGATAGGCGGAAACTTGGCGCAATCGTTTTTTCGGACATGGATAAATTCTCATTGTTGAATGAAGTTACGCATCCTATAATCGTAAATGAAATAAAACGGCAAATTATGTCTGCGCCTCCGTCTGAATTTATCGTCATTGATGCGATAATTTTGTTATATGATATCGGGCTTCGTGAAATCTGTGATTTTTGGTTGTTTATAAATGCTGATTGGGGTGTGCGGGTTTCCCGTATTATGGAGCGAAACAACTTCGATGAGGATACGGCGCAAAAACGCGCGGCGTCACAGCTGTTTTTAGAAAGGCCGGAGGTTTTGGCAACCGCAAGTGAAATTATATATAATAATAATGAGGTTAAAGATCTTAACGTTGCCTTGGAGGAAGTTTTATTACATGTTAAAAACAATTAAATGGATCGTTTTCGTCGTGTTTATTATCGCTACGCTTGCTATTGGCGGTATGTTGGCGGCGACAATCCTTTATCCAGTTAGGTATACGGCAATAATAAATGAGATGGCTGAGAAGCGAGACTTGCCGCCGGAGCTTATTTTCGCCGTTATCCGCGCGGAAAGCCGTTTCCGTAGAGACGCTGTCAGCCATGCCGGTGCGATGGGGTTGATGCAGCTAATGCCCGACACTGCATCATGGGTCGCCGGTTTGGCTGGAATGAATGATTTTGACATAGACGATATAAAGAACCCGTTTATAAACATTTATTTAGGCACGTGGTATCTACGCTGGCTTATAGACCGGTTCGGTAACGTTGATACGGCTCTTGCGGCATACAACGCCGGGCATAACAGGGTTAGTGGGTGGCTGAACAATACGGAACACAGCGCGGACGGGGTTACGCTTTTCTTCATCCCATTCACGGAGACGAGGAATTACGTGGAGCGCGTAAACAACGCGAAACCGGTATACAGATTTCTTCTCCGCATGTTTGGGCGGTTTTTATAGAAATTCTTAAAGAGGATACGCTATGATAAAGTATGTTTTTACATACATTTTGTTGATAATATTAACAATGCTAGTTTCTTGCAGGCGTGAGGGGCATTATTGCGATGAAACCGATAGCCTTTACGGCTTTTGCGACGACATCGCCTGCGGATTTACGCAATATACCGAAGAAGTTATGGCAGGACTTGGGCTTATTGCCGCAGATGCAGCCGAACCGCTGTACGGCGGTACAATTACGCTGTCCATGCGTAATCCAATTTCTTTAAATCCATTAATTAATGTTGATGAGACCGTTGACTTGATTCTATCCCTTATATTTGAGCGTTTATTTATTCTTGATAAAGGCGGTCGCCCAATTCCTAATCCGGCACTTCTTGAGCACGCCGAAATGGCGGATAATGCGTCATATATCACATTAACTTTGCATGAAAATATTGTTTGGGCAAACAATACGCCGATAACGGCAAACGACGTGCAGTTTTCCATAAATTTTCTGCGAAACAGCGCTCCGCCGCAAGCTATCTACAAACAGAATGTTGAGAATATTTCGTCCGTCACGGTTGTTAATACGCGGACGGTGCGTATTAACTTTACACAACCCAACGCGCATATGCCTTACATGCTTAGCATACCAATTGTGCCGATGAATCATTACAATAACATATCCCTCACCCACACACGGCAGATGAACCCGGTGGGTAACGGGCCGTTTGCCATGTACAGCTTTACTTTAGGCCGTGGGATGGTGCTGAGTAGGAATGATCTGGCTTTGAGGGGCAGGCCGTATATCCGGTATATAGATGTACGGTTTTTGGATTCGGAAGAGGCGGACGCGGTTGCTGTGCGTAATGCTGTAGTGGACGTTGCTTTCCTGAGGAATACGGGTATTGGGTTTTTTGTTACTCAGACTTATTTAAGCGTAACGCAGGAAATTACAGGTATGTTTGATTTTATTGGGTTCAATTTTACATCTACGATCGCTTCAAACATTGGGTTTAGACGAGCTGTTTTATATAGTTTGCCGTTTCACACAATCGTAAATGGCGTATATGGAGGTTCCGCGGTTTCGGCAAAAACACCAATAAGCCCGGTATCTTGGCTATATAACGCCGATATGATTCACCCGCAACAAGACCGCGTGCGTGCGCTTGAACATTTAGAAAACGGCGGCATCGAACCGTGGTTTTTATCCGTTAGGATTTTAGTGAATGAAGAAAACGGTGAAAGGATACGTATCGCATCCATTCTTAGCGAAGGGCTTATGGATCTTGGTTTTAGCCCGGAAATCGTAATATTACCTTGGGTGGAATTTATATTAGCGTTGGAACAAGGAGATTTTGATATATTTATAGGCGGGTACAATCTTTCGCATAACCCAGATTTATCGTTTATGTTTAGGAATGAAAATGCAAATTTCATGCGCTATTCAACGGGCGAGCTGCGCGGATTGCTGCAACGTGCCGTAACCGCTTTTTCTATTTTTACGGATGAAAACGATATGATTTACGCATACAGGGATATACAGGAATACTTTGTGAGGGAACTTCCGCTTATCGGCTTGGTTTTCCGCACATCAACCATAGTTACAAATAACCGGATACAAGGTGTTGACGTGTCCGCAGGCATATTTAACAATATCGAAAGGTGGTTTTTAAATGAGTAAGAAGATAGTTTTTTCAGGCATACAACCAAGTGGCGTTCCGGCATTGGGTAATTATATTGGCGCGATGCTTAATTTTAAGGCTTTGCAGGATGAGTATAACTGCTTGTACTGTGTCGTGGATTTACATGCCATAACGGTAAGGCGTGCCCCGGAGCTTTTTGGTGATCATGTGCGCCGTTTGTTTGCTTTGTACATCGCGGCGGGGCTTGATCCGGAAAAAAACACGATTTTCGTGCAGAGCCACGTACCGGAGCATAGCCAGTTGGCTTGGCTTCTTAATTGCTATACTTACGTGGGTGAGCTTGGGAGGATGACGCAGTTTAAAGACAAGTCCCGCAAAAACGAAGATAACATAAATGCGGGGCTGTACACATATCCTGTTCTTATGGCGGCGGACGTGCTTCTGTACGGCGCGCACCTCGTACCCATTGGCGATGACCAGAAGCAGCATATGGAGTTGTGCCGTGATATCGCCATACGTTTTAATAAAATTTACGGCGACGTTTTGGTTGTGCCTGAAATTATGATACCGAAGATAGGTGCACGAATAATGAAACTGCAGGATCCGCTTCACAAAATGGACAAATCGGAATCGGAGAACCTTAATAACTCGATTTTCCTTTTAGACGAGCCAGATATTGTGATGGCTAAAATGAAAAAAGCCGTCACGGACTCTGATGCACTGGTCAAGTACGATACTGAAAATAAGCCAGGCGTTTCCAATTTATTGACGATATATTCCCGCCTTACAAAAATTTCCATACAGGATGCGGAAAGGGAGTTTGAGGGCAAAAATTATGGATTTTTTAAGAACGCCGTTGGTGAAGCGGTGGTTGAGACATTGCGTCCGATACAGGATGAATACAAGCGGCTTAGGGCTGACGACGCTGCACTTGATGTCTTGATGAAAAAGGGTGCGGAGAAGGCGCGCGCGATAGCTGCAAAAGTGATGGATGAAACATCCAAAGCAATCGGGTTTATTTAGGGAAAGGGTGTGTAAATCAAAATGAAAATAGCTGTTTTGGGGTTTGGAAGTTTTGGGATTGCGCTTGCCCTACAGCTTTACAAAAATGGCCATGATATCGTAGCGTGGCAGAGAAACGCTGAAAAATGCGAATTTATAAAGAAAAATGGGTATAGTGCGGAGTATTTACCGGGTGTGCGCATCCCGGCGGAAATACGGTTGACGGCCGATTTAGCGGACACGGCTAATTGCGATGTTATTTTATTTACGGCTGGAGCTAAGGCAACGCGTGAATTGGCGGAATCATTCAAACCTTTTTGGCGTGAGGGTCAAATTTTGGTGAGCGCATCAAAAGCATTAGAGCCATCCACAAATTTACGGTTAAGTGAAGTTATAAAGGAAGTTTTGAATGATGCCTGCGTTGCCGTGATCTCCGGCCCATGCCATGCGGAAGAACTTGTTGACGGCATAGTTACAGCATACGTTGCGGCGGCGGAAAACGCAGGAGTTGCCTGCAGGATCCAGGATGTATTTATGTCGAAAGATTTTCGCGTGTATACTAATTGCGACGTTATCGGAGTGGAGCTTGGGGGCGCATTAAAAAACCCGATAGCGATGGCTTTGGGTATTTGCGACGGCATGGGCTTTGGCCACAATACGCGGGCATTCTCCATTACGCGCGGCATTGCGGAAATCGCGCGTCTCGGCGTTGCTATGGGCGCTAAGGAAGAAACATTTTACGGTCTTTCCGGCCTTGGTGATTTAACGCTTACCTGCACCAGCGGCATGTCCAGGAATTGGAAGGCAGGGTATCTAATAGGGCAGGGTAGAACGCTTACCGAAGCTTTGGCGGAGATACGGATGTTGGTGGAGGCCGTACATACCATAGAGCCAGCGCTTGCTTTTGCGCGTAAATATAATGTCTCCATGCCGATAATTTCAGAACTCTATGAAATTCTCTATAACGGAAAAAACCCGCGGGAAACCGTGAAAACTTTGATGGCACGTGAAAAAACCAGCGAACGTGTGTTATACGGCTAGAACCGATTAAGTAATAAAGTAAGAAAATTTTTGTTGATTTATTTCCGAAAATAAGATATAATGGGATAAAGATTTCTTCTGTGTTCGTGTTGGCATTAGTTTATTACCAACACTTATGCTTCGGGATAATAGTCTTCTTCCGGTGGGATTGCATGCTGCGGCATTACTGCAGACCGACGAAGCAGGGAGAGCTACAACCACCTGGTAACCCAGGTTATAAGCATTGCCGTACACGGCACGGAGGGGTCTTTTTTATTAGAGATAATTAAGGATAGGGAAAATTGCTTGATAATAGAATTGGAAGAACTTTTTAATGTTATACGAGATGTACGGCCACAATATTAAGTATATATTCAAGAAACTAAAATGATTGGAGTATGATTTTGATTTTATTCAATATACAAAATCTATCAAAAAAATTTGGTGAACAAACCGTACTTAAAGACGTTACCCTTGAAGTTAAGGAAAAAGAGATTTTTGCACTTCTCGGGCCGTCCGGTTCGGGGAAGACGACAATTATCAACATCCTAACGCAGCAACTACAGCCGGACGGTGGGAAGGTAGACATTAAAGTCACTCCGCGCGAGGTTGGCTTGATGTACGATTCTGGCGGGTTGTACCCTCACTTAAACTGCTTGGATAACTTAAACCTTTATGCCCGTATTTATGGATTGCCTAAAGGTAGGCCGATGGAGGTGCTGGAAAGCGTAGGATTAAAGGACGACGCGAAGAAGACTGTTTCATCTCTCTCACGCGGGATGAATCAGCGACTTGCCCTCGCCCGGGCGATTTTGTACAAGCCCAAACTCCTGATATTGGACGAGCCTACGTCCGCGTTAGATCCCGGTACGGCGAAAGGTGTATGTGCGCTCCTGCGCGAATTGCGCGACGATGGGGCAACCATTTTCCTAACCACCCATAATA
>WQWB01000059.1 GCA_009785555.1 Defluviitaleaceae bacterium
AGACAACTGCGTCGTGCGCCTGCTTGCTTGCGAAGGCGCACCACCCTGCTGCGCCGTCGGCTCGGCATGCGGTATGCCTAACAACTGCAACAGCTGGGGTAGCTGGGGCGGCATCGGCCTTGGCAATGCCGGCTGGGGTAGCGGGTTTGACATGAACTGCGGCAGATTTAACCCTATGGGCGGCGTAGTTGTTATACCATTCCCGGCGATCGCTGCTTTTGTGCATCACGCCATCTAGTCTAAATAAAACTGCGGGGTGCCTTGAAAAGTTCCCCGCTTTTTTTGTTGATTTTTGTCGAACATAATAGTATAATAACCTTAGCGAAACTTAATGGAGATCTCATAATGAAAAAACCAATAACCTTAATTACGGCTATATTAATAATCATATTCTTATCGTCCTGTTATGGATTTAACTATATTTTGGAAGTTGTCGCCGATGTTGTTATTGAAACATTATCCACGGAAAACACAGAAGAACATACCTTAAAAACACTTACGGAAATTATTGAAACCTCTTTATATAATGCCGTAGGCAATAACGCCTACATAACCCGCGCAGAGGCAGCTAGGATGCTTGCACTTACGCAATTTAGCAGGCATTTTATTAATAATATGCAATCCGAAATAAGCTTTGCGGATGTAATATCCGGCACTTGGCAACACCGATACGTCAACGCCATTGTCGCATCCGGGCTTATGGCTGGCGGCGGTGACATGTTTTTCCCAGACGATAACCTTACCATGCTTCACGCGGATATCCTCCTGTCGCGCCTTTTCCCAGGCTTTGAAACTGGCCTTACTCATAGCGACGAACCCATCCCCTACTCTCTATGGGTCAGGCTTTTCGCTTACGCGCTGCACAGCCTCTCCGGCGGCGATATCGGCAATCTCGGCATGGAGATACAAGTTATCGCACCCATCCACACGACGCAAATCAACGTATTTACTGCAAATGGATCTTTTGCTATAACCGGCTTCGATTTCCAGCCATATATTGACGTACAAATTTCCGCCATAACCAAAGACGGCGCGATCATTGCGCTGTTTGATATTATTGGATACAGCTTTGGTATACAAAACGCATATATCGTCAATGTAAATAACGGTTTTATATACATTTTCGCAGGCGGTGCTTTGCGCACATTTATATTTGAAGACCATTCGCTTAACGGCACAGGCGGCTTTATTGCAGACATAACCATTCATAACGGTAAAGTTACTTCAATAAGCAATTTTGATAACATTGTCGCGGGGACGGTTAAGCGCGTAACCGCAAATATTACGGATTTGGGTGACTACGGCACTTTCCTTAACCACAGCGGCTTTGTTGTCTACGACTTTTCGGGTGGCGAACGGCGCATTGGTTGCTTTGCCGATATTATATCCGGCAGCACGGCAAGGCATGTGCACTTTATTAGCGACGGTACGTATGTACGCGCCGCGATAATTAATGATACCCCCGACATAATTAGGAAACGAGTTGTCCTCCACAACCAAATTACGCAAGGTTATCACCATGAAAGCGTAACGGTAACAAGCAATGTACCGTTTTTGGTGTGGTCACGCGGGGCCGCGTTTAGGCACGAGCCAGGGCAGGCGTTTACCGTCAACCCTCACCAAAACCAAAGTTTTTTCACGGAGGAACGCCCACGCATTTTTATTGTTACAGATGCACCTGGCGGGTTTTTGACAATTGAGAGTTTGGAACGTTACGGCGGCCACAACCCAACGGTTCGCGGCATTTTGGAAATTGCCCAAGAGCCGGACGGCAGCTTTACCATCATAAACGATATTAGTGTTGAGGATTACATCGCCGGGGTTGTTGCATCCATACCAAATATTAGCAGCCTGGAAGAATCACGTTTATGGGCTGTCATTGCCCGTACGTTTACGGTTACACAGTTTTATGCAAACGCATTCCACCGTTACGGCGCGCATGTAGACGATACAGTACATAGCCAGCTCTACGCCGCTGCACCTCTAACACAAATTTCTGACAACGCGGCAAGGGATACGCGCGGCCTTGTATTGGCGTCAAACGGCAATATTGCCTTGCCAACGATTTTTGCCGTCTCGGCAGGCGTAACTGCTAACGCTGGCGACGTTTGGCCAAACGTGGAAAGCGCAGCTCATCAACATATAAATTCGCTGATATTCCATCACGGGCAAATCGCGGATCTAACCATTGAAGCGAATGCGAAGGCTTTTTTCCAAAACACGGATATTGTCGGATACGACAGTTATTCACCTTGGTTTAGATGGAACGTTTTTATGACAGCGCGAGAACTCACGATATCCATCAATAGCGTTTTATCTGAAATATCTTCCGCACACCCTGGGCTTGTAACGGTTTTAGAGCCATGCGGGCGTTTCCTTAGCAGGGCAATATCATCTGTTGGTGACGTTGTCGGCTTGGAAGTGCTTCGCCGAGGAAACGGCGGAGTTATTTTAACGCTTCTGATTATTGGAAGTGAAAATACTATAATAGTGCATACGGAATCTCTTGTACGGCAAATCATTAGCCCAATTGGCGTGGTCATCAACTTACAGGGCGATGGTACGGTAACTAATTTACCCAACATGCCATCCGCATTTTTCGCTCTCGATATAAATATAGACGAAAGCGGCGAGCTGAACGGCGTAACGTTTTTTGGCGGCGGATACGGCCACGGCGCGGGGATGAGCGTTACCGGGATGCGTACGATGATTGAAAACGGGGACACCTTCCACCGCATTTTGCGACGTTACTTCAACGGCGCCGTCGTTATGCGGGCTTGGCGGTAGGAAATTACGGATTTAAATTTATAGCTAAATAGTTCGTTTGCCACCCGGCCGTTTGCGAAGCAAACAAGGAGATCTGTCCAACTGTTTTAACTTCATTACGCTATAATTGACTGGCAATAAAAAGCCAAACCTTAAAATAATCAAGGGTTTGGCTTTTTAAATGAAAACAAGATATTTATATTTATGCTTCGTATTTACCGTATGTTTTCGCAATTTCTATCATCCGCATGGCGCGATCAAAAGGTGCGTTTGCTGGATATTCACACCCCGTTGCAAGCATATACCCGCCGCCTTTGGCCATTGAGTCTATATGCTCCTTGCAAGCCGCATCCCATTCCTCATCCGTAGCCATTACGGCCATTACAGGGGGTACGCAGCCTATCAACGTTATCTTATCCCCATATTTTGCCTTGCATTCGGCAAAATCAACGCAATCGTCCGGCGGATACATGAAAGAAATCGCCGCCGGGTTCATCGATTCTATCTGCGCGTCAAAGTAGATCTTCTGCCCACAATTATGTATCATTACGGCAACGCCGCGCTCGTGGCAGATATCGGCCAATTCCTTAACGAGGACGCCCTCCATCTCCATCCACATAGGCTTTGACATAACAGACCCCGAGGCAAACAGCGTGTCAAGCATTACGGCCGGCACGCCCGTATCAATTATTGCGTGGACATAGTCCTTCAATGTTTCGTTTATCGCGGCAGCCGCCGCTTTTACGGCGTCCGGATCGTCGTAGATATCCATGTACATGTCTTGCTGGTTCCTAAGCATGGACAAAACGCCCAAAGGCCCGAAAACGAAGGCTACTACGGGCTTTTCTCCTCCAACACGCTCAACGAGGTTTTTACACAGATTTATATGAAACATCATACGCTCGGACGTACGGTAATCAACCTTCTTGATCTTCGCATAATCCGCAATATCCTTAACAACGCAGTTATTGTAGTTAGGATGAGCAGCCTCATTTGCGGGGTAAATAAGCTCCTGCCCCCACGCGTCGCACTCAATGGACAAGTCAACGAGAGTTACAAGGCAGTCGATTTCAAAATCCGTTGCGGCCTTGACGAACGCCTCAGTGCATACGGATACGTCTGTTGACCATGTTTTGTAGTCGGCGTTCACTAAATGCCTCGTGACGCCGCTTAGGATTGGGTAAACAGGCACACGGTCCGCTTCGCTGTGGGACAATGCTGCCATAACCCGCTGTATAGAATTCATCATTTTTCACCTTTCCTTATTTCATCGCAATTTCCTTCGCAATCCGAACCCACGCCCACAACCTTTGCGGCTTATAGCGGACGGTGCTAATATCCTTCTGGATAAATTCAAGCGGGCAATTGTTCCGTTTGCATATCTCCGCCGTTTCGGTTAAGTCGGCTCGGATAAGGCCTTCATCGAAACTGTCATACGCCAAGTATGCCGGATTTGGCTTGCGCGACAACACCCACTCATTGCCCATCTCCTCCGCTAAGACGGACTGTTTTGCCCAATGGCTGACTGATATTTTGCGGATGTTTTTAACCTTGCGGAGAAATGGGATTTTGCCGTCTATCGGATCGCAGCAGCCGTAGTATACGAGACCGAACCGTTCAAACAGTTGCATGCACGGCTCTATCTCAAACTCGTTATAGAACGCGGGAGAGACGGTGCCCAGCATCTGCGCCAGGCCGAACATCCAGATATCCTTTGCGCGGGGGGCATCTGGGTTGTAGCCGCTTGCGGGCAGATCGTCCACCTGCGCGCCGGTACAATGTATGAGTGACTGCGGCGGGCAGAAAAGCCCCTGCTCTTCCAATTGGTCAAGCATCGACATATACCCCTTCACCATACGCGCAACCAATGCATGGATAAGCTCCGGTTCATCCATCATCGCGTATAACGCGTTTTCCACTCCCATCCACATGGCGATTGGATCCCATAACGATACATACGGATCCCAGCCGATTTCTCTTACGTCCAAGATACCATCAAAAAGCTCCCTCGCAAACGCAACGCGACGCGACGTTTCCGTCGTGTCATGGCTTACCGTCGGCATCTTCACTTTCTCCAAATCATCCATACAGATTATCTGGTTTTCAAAATGATATGAATGAACGTCACTAGTATTGTCGCTTCTAATCGTCGTTTGCTTCGCGCCTAGGCCAAGGCCTACGCCATGTATAGCCTTCGGCACGTTTATGAACGGTTCGACCGGCACGTCATCGGGCATGTACTTTTGGCGGTAGATTATACGTCGCATGTGCCGTTCGTAATGCTGACAGGTCGGGTCGGTGGTGCGCGTCGCAAGCTCCCCATCCACGTCCATCTCGTTCCAGCATATCTGGTCGGCGGCAACCATCGGGCGTTCCGGCTTCAGGCCGTTAAGCGCACGCCACAACCGCCGCAATTCGTCGTTCTCAGGTTTCGCCGCAAGCTCCGCCACTTTTTTTGCAAGCTCGCGAATAATTCGTTTGTCATTGGATGTGATAATATCCATGTTTTACCTCATCAATATTGTATAGGATGCAGTATATAATTTTAACTGCCTTTACTACATACGCCGTCAGTATAAACTTCTAACGCGAATCAAGGGTTGAGAACGTTCAGTTATATAGACGCATTTTTAGCGCGTCGCAGACATCTTCTAAGGTCGAAACACCCAATCCTTGATCGCATTATAAGATGCACACTAACCAAGAGATTGCGGATCAAATGAGGGTAAGTCGCGTTCGCTCCAACCCTCACTAGTCCGCAATGACGCTCAAGCCATACGCTATCCTTTATACCCCTTCATCTTCCGCGCGGCGGAAAGGATGGCCTCCATGTTCTCGATAGGTACATCGTTGCCAAACTCGATATTTAAGCCCAAACCACCTTGTGGCAGATACATCTCCTCCACAACCTCGCGCACGTGCTCAGACAGCTCCGACGGTGTGGCGAAGGGGAAAAGCTGGCGGTCAAGATCAATATTTAACGGATATTTACCTTTACATATTCGCTTCAAGTTATCAAGCCCATTTGCGCGTATCTGCGGGTTGAGGATGTCCACGCCGCATTCGAAAAGGTCGGGGATGATATCCAGCATCCATCCGTCGGAATGCATGTAGATCATTTTACCCGCGTCCTTCACCAAGGCGTACATTTTCTTGAAAGCCGGCTTCATGTACTTGCGCCATTTCCCAGTGCCGATGGCAAGGCCAGTCTGCATACCCAAATCATCTCCAAAGTACAGCATCTCTCCGCAGGTCGGCAATATATGCTTAATTTGGATGCAGTTAAACTCACAGACTTTATCAATAAGAATTTGTATCTCTTCGCATTCCTCGGCAAAGTCCACCATCGCCTCCTCAAAACCACGCAGGTCAAGCAGGCGCAGGTACATAAAACCGTGCGGCAGATAACCGTTCACTATAGAAGGTATTTCGAGCGTCAAAATATCCTCCCGGCTGGGCACGGGATGGCCCGTAACGATGGCCTCCATGCCGTGGTGGTGGTTGGACCAAACGCAGCCCCATGGGTCTACGTGCGTGCCGGCTCTGTATGTACCGCTGATGTTATTGTACACTTCTTCCGCCGAAGCAGGTATATACGGGAAAAAATCCTTGTTTTGCTTTGCAAATGCAATCATATCTTCCCCAAATTCAAGCCAGGTAGCTGGCAAAACACCAAGGCTGACCGGGATTTCATCTGGATAATTGTACGTTACCATCTTTCTGTAATTGTCCGTCATAAAGCTACCTCGCTTTGCTCAGTATCGCTTGCTTCGCGACCTCGGCTGCTGTGGCCGCATCGGGCGTGTATGCGTCCGCCCCAACGCTTTGACTAAAGCCTTCGGTAAGCGGTGCGCCGCCGACCATAACATATACATCCTCACGGATGCCAGCGGCCGTAAGGGCGTCTACAATCTTTGGCATCTCGCTCATCGTCGTCGTAAGAAGAGCCGACATAGCTAGGATATCCGGCTTTTCATTCTTGCAAGCCTCAACGAACTGTTCTGCGGACACGTCAACGCCTAAGTCAACAACCTCAATACCCTTGCCTTCAAACATCATACGTACAAGGTTCTTGCCGATATCGTGCAGATCCCCCTTTACCGTACCTATTACGGCTTTGCCAAGCGGTTTCGCGCCGCTTTCGGCCAAATGCGGTTTAAGGATAGCTGTACCCGCGTTCATCGCGCGCGCGGCGATAAGCACCTCCGGTACGTATACCTCATTGTTTTTAAATTTAACGGCGACGATATCCATACCGGCGAGAAGCCCTTGCTCAAGTATTTCTTGGGCGTTTACCCCTTCGCTTATGGCTTTGTCAATAAGTTCGGTTACAACCTTGGCCTTTCCGCTCTGTAATGCGGTTGATATTTCCTGTAAAATTGTACTCATGCTAACCCTCCGGTTTTAAGAATTATACACAGTATAGCACAAATCTTTGTGGTTTTCTATAAAAATTTTAATTTTAAGCCATTTATAGAGGAATGTTCGTAGAATATCCTTGCCTTAACCGGCTCCGTAGTGTATAATTACACAATAATACCAGTAAAACGAATATAATGCGAATAGCTGTATGTAACACGAAAGATAGTCTTCTTTTTGAGGCTTATCTTTGATAAGATTTATATTACGATAGGAGATAAACAATGTCTACGGGATGTGCCTTAAATTGTTTGGTTTGTGGCAAATGTGCGTCTTTGCCTATTTTAGAAGTGTTTAGCGATGCCGATATCGCCACACAAGCCAATGAACGCCGCGAAGGCTACGGCATTTCGGTTGACCTTGGCACGACCACCGCCGTGCTTGCTTTGGTAGACCTTAACAGCGGCACGGTTATAACCCGCCAAAGTTTTATAAACCCACAGCGCATCTTCGGGCCGGATGTTATCTCGCGCATTGATGCCGCCAACAAGGGTAGCCTCAACGAAATGCGCGGGCTGATATCGCAAACTATCAACCACGCCGTTAACGAACTTACCGCCGCGGCTGGGGCTTCACCGGAAAAAATCATAGATGTGGTGATTGCAGGCAATACGACTATGATATACCTTCTCCTTGGCTTGCCGTGCGAGAGCTTAGGTGTTTTGCCCTTCATCCCAGCGCATAATTTGTCGAACAAATATCTTTACAATGATATCTTCGGAATTACGTCTATTAATTGCGAAGTTAAAATTTTCCCATGGTTTTCGGCTTTCGTCGGCGGTGACGTTATGGCCGGCCTTGTTTTTGTATCTTTAATGGAAAAACAGCGGTTTATATTTTTAGACCTTGGTACAAACGGTGAGATGGTTTTATATGATGATGGGAAACTTATAATCACGTCAACCGCCGCAGGCCCTGCCTTTGAAGGCATCGAGCAAGGCGGCGCGTCCAGCACTATTAGTAAATTAGCTAAATTATTGCGTAACGGTGTAATTGACGATACCGGATTTCTAAGCAACGAACTTGTTTTCACGCAAAAACAAGTTCGAAACCTACAGCTTGCAAAATCCGCTATACGCTCCGGCCTTGAGATACTTCTGCTGGAAGGTGGCCTTGCATATGATGATGTTGACGCCGTATACCTTCCCGGAGGCATCGCCCAGGCAATGAATGTGGCTGACGCGGTAAAGATCGGGCTTATCCCGTACCAGCTTGAAAACAAGGCATTCTCCATCGGCAACTCGTCCCTCGGCGGTGCCGTGCGCTTCTTAACTACCCCAACGCGCACAGCGAAAACAATAAATAGTTTATATAAAAATTTTACGGAAATAAACCTCGCCGCACATAGGAATTTCAATGATATGTTTATGGAATATATGTTTTTTGGATAGGAGACCTTATGGATATTATTAATTTATGTATCGAGGCAGGTGCTACAAAGGCGGAACAGCTGCCTGTTGGCAAATTACTCCTTGATCCCGGGCTTATAGAGTATTGTAAACAAGACGCTTGCGGGCGTTATAACCGTAGTTACACATGCCCGCCGCTACTTGGAGATATAAATAATTTGATAGAAAAGATTAAAAACTTTACCGACGTCATCATATGGCAAAACATCTACACAATAGAAGATTCCTTCGACTTTGAAGGCATGATGGCGGCGCAGGACGAACATAAAAAAATGGCACACAAAATAGCCAAACTTACATACGCCAGAATTGGGCGGAAAAATGCATTAATCCTATCGGCTGGCGCGTGCCAGCTTTGCGACGCCTGCGCCTGTATAACCGGTGAAGCATGCCGTTACCCGGCGGAGGCCTTATCCTCACTGGAAGCTCACGGCATTAACGTGTCTCAGATAAGTGAAATAAGTGGATTAAAGTATATAAACGGCGTTAATACCGTAACTTATTTCGGCGGGGTGTTTGTAAAATATGAATCATAATTGCTATGCTATTAAGGGACCTAAAGAAACAAGCCTGCTAAATAGTATGGCTGTCGGCTCATTTACGGTATAATTTTGCAATATGGTGCGCACTTATTACAGCAGCAGAGCAAGTACAGTTGCGCCCTGTGTGGCTTCTGTGTCCATTGCACGAGCCAGCATTACAGCTCAAAATGCTCCTCCAGTAATTTCAATGTCTCCTCAATCGTACTTTCTTCTGTTCGCATAATGCTAAAAAGATTATGTTTTCGAACTTCATTAACAATACTTTCAGCACCAATTCTAAATATTTCATCTTGTTTCGCTTTCTTTTTTTCTGGTTCGTTTAACGACATAAGCCATTCGTAATGGTCTTTATGG
>WQWB01000060.1 GCA_009785555.1 Defluviitaleaceae bacterium
CGACCCGGCAGACATCCCTAGCACAGCGGCCGAGCTGGGCTGGCAGTTTACGGGATGGTCGGCGGCAACGCCTTCCGGCTCAACCGTTGTTACTGATGATATAACCTTTACCGCAACCTTCGCAGCCACTTCTAACCCTCCTATTATTAACCCACCTACCTTCCGACATTACCATACGGTTACATTTATCATTAATGAAGGCGGGGTTGCATTCGGCATAACTAATACACAGGTTGAAAGCGGCGACACAATAAACCCTACAACGATCCCAAGTACCGAAGCCAGAACAGGATGGTACTTTGCCGGCTGGGTACCCAGCACGCCTAGCGGCGATACGGTAGTTACCGAAGACCTCGTCTTCATAGCTACCTTTAACCCGCTTTATCATACCGTTACCTTTATAGTAGAGGAAGGCGGCGTAACCATAGGCACGACATCCGTTCAAATCAGGGATGGTGACGTAATTGATCCTGCCATAATTCCAAATTCAACCGCAAAACCAGGCTGGCAATTTACCGGCTGGACGCTAATCGCACCCAGCGGCGATACAGTAGTCACCGATAATCTTATCTTCACCGCTACCTATATGCCAATACGCTTCCATGCAAGGTTTATGATAGGTTATCCAGAAGGGGATTTTAGACCGTATAACTCCATTACCAGAGCAGAAGTCGCAACTATCCTTGTAAGAACCATGACAACGACCTTTGGTGTTGATGTCACGCGTATACAGGCCGAGAGCATCAGCGGCGTTTTCAGCGATGTAGACTATAATGATTGGTTTTACGATTATATCGCTATTGCTTACAGTTATGACCTGATACAAGGCTTCCCCGATGGAACATTTAGGCCGGACGACTCTATTACGCGTGAGCAGTTTGCGGCTATGCTGGCGAGGACCACAACTATACGTCCGCATACGTCGCTCCCATTTATTGATGCCGCAGAGATAAGTGCTTGGGCATTTGATTATGTGGGCACAACGCTTATAGAAGGCTTTATGTACGGTGACACAGTAGGAACTTTCAGGCCCGGGCAACCGTTATCAAGAGCCGAGGCAGCGGCAGCCATAAACCGCATTTTAGGCCGCGGCGACACCACCGCGCGCAGTATCCAAGGCGTGCATGATATACTAATCTTCCCCGATGCCTACGATATTACCTTATGGTTTTTCTATTACGTTTTGGAGGCAACAAACAGCCATTGGTATATAAAAGACGGTCAAGAGGAGATTTGGATAGAAGTAGTCGTATATCCCTAATTTATGAACCCCTTCCAAGTTAAATCTCTCTTGGATGGGGTTCTTTATATAAGTTCATCTAACTTATAGCACTACCTTTCATATTCCTAATTTGTTATACCTTATGTACATTTTGCCGTTATATAGAGGACTATTCGTATAATAGTTACATACCTTGCATCTATTTCAAATATCTGATACAATATTAGTAATACTGGGAGGTAAATATGAACCTAATCATCCACAATGCAAACATATACACGATGGACTATACAAATCCCTGTGCCGCCGCCAATTGCGTAGCGAATTTGGGATGCACAACCAGCACAGGCTCACGGATCCGACCAAGGCGAAGTGCCATAGCCTGCGAAAACGGCGTAATCACAGCTATCGGGCGAGACGAGGATGTTTTGCACCTCGCAAAACCACACACGCGCATCATAAACGCCGAGGGACGCACCGTCATCCCCGGGCTTAACGATAGCCACCTACACTACTTGGGCTACGCAATAACCAAAAATGAGGCAGACATTTCCGCCGCACGTTCCGTCAACGATATCGTGGAAATTATGCGGCGGCATATTAAAGATAAAAACATATCAATCGGCAGTACGGTAATCGGCAACGGATATAACGAGAATTTTTTTAATGCGGATAAAGGCACAAGCCCAACAAAGGCTGATTTGGACAAAATATCCACAACACACCCAATCTGCATAAAACGGGCATGTCGCCATGTATGCGTCGTAAACAGTGCAATGCTCGCCAAATGCAACATAACTGCAAGCACAAATATACCCGGCGGTGAAATCATAACAGTAAACGGCGAACCGACAGGTGTTTTGACTGAAAACGCCTTAGACATCATAAACTCGCAGATCGTCTATACAAAAGATGACTTAAAGCGGCTTATTGTATCGGCGCAGCCTGATTTGGCAAAATATGGTATAACAAGCATTGCGACCGACGATTTTTATCCAATGTTCCCATATCAAGACGTTGTGGCCGCCTATACAGCCCTTGCTGAGAATGGTTTGCTGACCGTCCGCGTTACAGAGAAGACGAAAGCGCTGGACATCGGCGCATTACGTAACATGTTGGCTTTGCCTCAAACGTGCGAAGATATCCGGCCATTCTTCCGCCTGGGCCCAGTAAAAATCCTTGCAGACGGGTCTTTGGGCGCACGTACGGCATTTATGCTTGATGACTACGCCGACGACCCGGGCAACCGCGGTCTCCGCATCCTTGATGAGGAAAGCCTCCACCTAATGATAAAAACCCTGCACAACGCCGGCTACGACGCGGCCGTGCACACAATCGGCGACGGCGCATTAAAGATGGCGTTAGATGCCATGGAAGCAGCACAGCGCGCCACCCCGCGCAAAAATGCACGCCACGGCGTTGTACACGCTCAGATTACTACACCTGAACTAATACGGCGTATGGCCGGCCTAAATGTCTTCGCATACATCCAACCCATATTCATCCATGCAGATACGGCGATTTTAAATGCGCGTGTCGGCGCGGCAAAGGCGGCAACGTCGTACGCCTTCCGCACTATGTATGAACTCGGCATCAAAACGCCTATGGGCACAGACTGCCCCGTAGAACCACTTAACCCGTTTAACAACATCTATTGTGCTGTTACACAAAAAACCTTAGACGGCATGATGACACTTAACCAGCACGAGACAATGAGTGTTATGCAAACCGTACAGGCATACACCACCCACGGCGCGTACGCTACGAGGGAGGAATGCGTAAAAGGCAAGCTGGCACCTGGATACTACGCCGACATGGCAATTCTTACTAAAAATATCTTTGAAATACCCGCGGACGAAATTCCAACTACGGAAGTATATTCTACAATTGTAAACGGAGCATTAATAGAATAATATTCTCGATATAAAAAATCTAAAAAAACACTTGTGTACACAGGTTTTCTATGGTATAATCCAAAATAACATGAGAAGGCCTTCGTTAAAAACCAAGTCTTTTTTAATTCTGACGGGAGTTATAGCTATCCTGTTGGTTATATTGATGTCCCCAATTTTCGGGGTTAACGAGGTTATTATTACCGGTTCAGCTGTATACAGTGAAGATGATATTTTAATGGCGGCTGGCTTTAACCAAGATTCAAACAACGCCACAAACCTTTTCCGCGTCAATACAAGGCATACAGAAAGGGATTTAAGCGCACTGCCGTTTATCCGTTCAGCAAACGTAACTAAACAATTCCCAAACACGTTAATAATACAGATTAACGAGCGCATCCCCTTCGCACAAGTATTTAATGCACAGCAAGGCTTATACATAACCATCGATGATGAAGGTTATGTGTTGGAGGCATTCGCCGCTCGCAGGGAGGGGTTACCCGTCGTAGTCGGTGTACGTGTTGCCGGCTTCTCCATAGGCCATCGTTTAGAAACGGACGACGAACATCTTTTACCAATCATATCGCGGATTTCCGATGTCCTAAAAACAAACGGGCTTACAAACGTGGCAAGGATAGATATCTCAAACGTCAGCGATATACGTTTGCTGATAAACGATATCACCGTGGTTATCGGTTCTATGCAGGATTTAAACTTGAAAATAATGTGGGCTTCCGCAATTTTGGGGGAGGAGCAGTTTGCGCCCCCGGTACGCGGCACCCTTCATACAGCGAGATATAAAGAAGATATGTGGTTTGCTATAGGGGAGTAAGAGAGGGGACTTGGGTAAATATGATAGATATCGATACCGGATTTGGCCGAGAGGCAAAGATTTGCGTTATAGGCGTTGGCGGCGGTGGTAACAACGCCGTAGACAGAATGGTTGAAGACGAAATAATGGGCGTGGAGTTTGTTGCCGTTAATACGGACAACCAGGTCCTTCGCAAATCCCTGGCGGACAAACGCGTACAGATCGGCGAGAAACTGACGCGTGGCCTTGGCGCAGGAGGGCAACCCGAGGTAGGCCGCCGCGCCGCTGAAGAAAGCAGCGAAGAAATCGCTGAAGTTATCGAAGGCATGGACATGGTCTTCGTCGCTGCCGGCATGGGCGGCGGCACGGGTACAGGCGCGGCACCGGTTATCGCCCAAATTTGTAAGGACAAGGGCGTTCTTACCGTCGGCGTTGTTACCAAACCGTTTGACTTTGAAGGCACAAAGCGCATGAAAAATGCCAACGAAGGATTAGGCGAGCTTATAAAGCACGTCGATACCCTTGTCGTCATCCCCAACCAACGCATTTTAGACGTTGTGGAGCATGATATGTCCCTCCGGGACTCACTTAAGCAGGCCGACGCCGCATTGCGGCAAGGTGTACGCGGCATATCCGACCTTATTACAAACCCAGGCATGATAAACCTGGACTTCGCCGACGTTAAGACAACGATGAGCGACAAAGGCATCGCCCACATGGGTATCGGCCGTGCAAAAGGCAAAAACCGCGCCGAGCTTGCCGCACATGACGCGATAAACAGCCCCCTGCTTGAAACAAAGATGGACGGAGCAAAGCACGTTTTAATAAACATAGCCAGCAATGGGGATCTCACGATAGGCGAGTTTGCCCAGGCTAACGAATATATCAAGAAAATCGTTTCCGCCGACGCGGAAATCTTTACCGGGATGACAACGGACGAAGCGTTGACAGACGAGTTAGTCGTCACAGTCATCGCCACCGGTTTTACGGATCGCGTCCACCGCATGGTGCCTCATATTGTTGAGAAGATTACGTATGAGTACATAGCGCCGGAGAAGGACGATTTCTTCACAAAGCCGTTGGAGCCGAGTGCCCCCGGTGCTGCCGAGAGGCAATCCACGCAACCTATCCCACTGCCGCAACAACCAGCCGCAAAAGAAGCGTTACCCGACATACGCACCGCCGGGGATGATGAAGTACTGTCTCTGCCGGTGTTCCTACAAAACCGTAACAGGAATAAATAATAAAAAACCGAGGCTAAGCCGGCCTCGGTTTTTTTATTAGATTTTGAAACTTATTTTATATAGAACGCTTGCAAATTCTTAAGTATGTATTCCCCGCGTGAATTTAGCACCTTAACATGCAGATCCCGCGCACGTACGGTTGGGAACGTGATAATGCGCTTATTGCCCACCGTTTTACCCGTATACAGGCACACCGGGCGGTATATTATGTAGCTTGTCATATAAACGGCAAATTCTTCAATCATTTCACCGTTCGTTAGGTCTTCTTCGAATATTAATGTATTTACAAACGGGCTGCCGTCAAGGGTTATATTCAGTCCATCCTCACGCACTGCGACCGTACCCGGAATTGGGTTTGCAAACCTTTCCCGAATAGCGTTGCCAAAGTCCACCAAGCGTTTTGCGTCAACACCCGGCAATAAGCCACGGCGATCTGGCCCAATATTAATTAGGAAATTTGACCCGCAGCCGACGGAGAGGTAATACAAGCCTATAAGCTCCTCCACGCTCTTCGCAGTATGAACATCATATTCGGAATAGAACCAATTGTGGTTACGCATCATAAAATCGCATTCACTGGGCAGAAAGCTGATCTCGTCCATAGGGATGCTACTAAGATCCCTATCGTCAAACTCGATTTGGGTTGAGAGGTTACGGTTCAACACACCGGCCATGCCGCCCTCGTTACCCACCCAGCGCACGTCCGGGTCCCACATATTGAAAATAAGTATCTCCGGTTGGTGGCCGCGAATGGCCTTAATTATGCGTGGCTTGTCAAACTCGTGTCCAGCAGAGCCGTTGCCGTCAAACCAAAGGTAATCCACCTTACCGTACGTTCCGTCCAAAAGCTCCGAGATTTGGTTGATGAAGTAATCGTCGTACTCCTTCGCTTCCCTATCTTTAAAATTCGCCTCGGCAGGGGAATAATACAAACCGACTTTAATGCCGTATTTATGGCATGCGTCCACAAACTCACGCACAACGTCGCCATTACCGCCCTTCCAAGGTGTCAACCCAACGTGGTAGTCGCTGTACTTGGACGGCCAGTTTGCAAATCCGTCGTGGTGCTTGCAAACTAGGATAGCGTACTTAAGCCCCGCGTCGTACACGGTTTTAATCCACTGTTCGCAATCAAGTTGCGTAGGGTTAAAACCCTCAAGCGGCATAATCTTGCCATCCCAATCGCGGTGGCCTTCGTAAAATGTCCTAATGCCGAAATGGAAGAACGCGCCCATTTCCCAGCTCAGAAAGTCCAGTTGTTGCTTGCTTGGTTTCATAAAAATATTCCCTTTCATATCATATAAATAAACTTAAAAAACTCGAAGTTTATTTATCATAGAGCATATCACAATTATGGATAAGTATCAAGCGAAAACTCTTTATATAGTTACAATTGATGAAAGGATGGATTGATTTTAACGGTATTGTTAATCATACCCGATGTCATTACGTACGCTAATATCGGGTACAAGTATTGATTGGGCTGACTATTTAAAAATTAAAGATTACGGTCTAAAACCACACTCTACACATATTGTCATCCAATGGTGCTGTCCGCCTATAGTTACCAAGGTAGTCGCCATGAGGTGAAAAGGCCCAACTGTTGACGTTGTTGTTCTTCCCATATTGCATCCTGTTTCTGCGCAATCATAATGCCTTGTAGTTGTTGCTGAAAAACAGAACTGTATGCAGGAGGGGTTATTACGAACCGGGCCGCTAGACCGGTATCGCCAATTATGATCGCCCCAGGCACAACCGGCTATATGAGGCGTAATTACCGAAGAGTCAATAAAATCCTCAATGGTTATGGTAGAAACGCCGATACGCTGAATAGGTACGTTTAATGTTTCGGCCAATTCCGTAATCGAAGCCATTACCGAAAGCGTTAGAAATTCCGCATCCGCATCAGATAACTCCAGGGATTGAAGTATTTGCCTGATTGATGCGGACTGTTCCGGCAGTGCGGCGAATGATGCCGCAATCGCACGTTCGAGCGTTATTTCGTCCAATGCCGCACGAATGTCTATGTTTATAGCGTCTATATTTTCAAGCACCCCATCCTGGCAACCAATACATGCATGGGTAGAAACGGAGAAAAATGGTATAGCAAGTAAAACAACCAATAAAATTGCGATTATTTTTTTATTTTTCATTCTTACCCTCCTATAAATTATGGTATAGCATAGCTACACTCAACCAACTGGTGCTAGCGCGCGGAATTAACACCGGATATGATTAACAATATCGCTAAAATAAAATATTATAAGTTTGCTTTTCTCCTTCCTTTTTAAGTTTTTTCTTCATACTTCATCACGGATATACCAAGTATTTAATTTTATTATAAAGGATTCATATTCGCGTGTCAATACATTTTATATTATTTACATACAATAAACCCGTATAATGCGTAATTTTGTACACAACAAAACCAATTCACGCTTACACGGGTTTATTAAGTCTTATTTTTTCCGCAAATTTATCCCCAATATACCGCCAAATCCGCCGCCCGCAATGGCTAGCGCGATTGATGTTACCGTACGCCCGTCCAAAGAAAATCTGTCGGATATCCATGTTTCGATAATAATTAGGATAACCGCATAAATAAGCCCCGCCGCCATACCCCATAACCAGCCATTACGCGGCGCACCCTTCGCCGCGTCAAACCCGGCTACGACAACGGATACGGCCACGGCGATAAGCATGATTGTAGGAACGCTCGCCTCCGGCAGTTCAGTATATGTAAGTGCTAAGGCCGTGCCCACAAAAATAACACACGTTATCACATAGGCTATCAAAACCCCCATAATTACGGACATTATACGGCTCCTACTGCCTGCTTTTAGCACCGCTTTGTTGCTTCCAGATACTGCTAAATCATTTCCTTTTTTCATAAAACCCTCGCAAAATTCTTTTGTACCAGCTTATTATTAAACAAGCGCTTTTATAACCGAAATCCATTATTTGCGAAGGATTTTTGTTTGATTTTTGTTTATAATAGTCATCAAGGGGGAATTTGACATGGAAATGACATATAGCTTACAAGAACCAGATGCTGCAGCCGTTCTAATCAACATAGACACGCACGATATCAACGACCTGCCGGAAAATTTACAAGGCAGCCTAATCCTAACATACGGTATGAACAAAAAAGCAGACATCACCATCTCCGGCTACTTTGGAGGATCCGTAAGCATTTGCGTGCAGCGCGCCTTCGTAAGCCTTTGCGGTGAAGTTTGCTATCCACACGAAATCCCTATCCCTACCGACGACCCATTGCAGACACTAGCCGACACGGCAGCGGCACTTGCAATATCGGCAACAGTGTAATATTACAATGCACAATATAAAATGCGGAAATATCGTAGATAAGATTTATACTGCGATATGAGCATTATAGTCTTCAATTATTAGTTTCTTTAATAAACGCCATTCATCGGCGCAAAGATTTTCAAAAATCCCACCTCCAAAAGTACACATATTATATGAAACTCCATCAAGAGTGAATACCATTTGTTTTGTACAGCTTGGATTACATGTATTACATTCATTACCTAAAGTGATTAAGCCCTTAATATTATCAGGGTAAGATTCAACTACTGTCCTGTATTTATCAATATTTAATAATTTTAGTTTGACTCCGAAAGTTGGGCTTTCTTCGTTTTCCGCCACGCAAATTTTAAACATAAAGACCATGCGGAGAAAAGGCTTTTTCGCCGAATACTGAACGTCGTAATGCGTTTTAGTGTTTGCAGTATTGTTACGAACGCTGATTCCGATTTTCATATCCCACCCAAGAGCCAATTCATGCAAATCCTCAGCAATGCTTTTATTTCCGGCCGAAAGCAACGGGTAGATTTCATTTGTTTTTTTTAGAACATCTTCTTTTTTGTTAATAACCGCCATTGTTTGTCCTCCTATAAACATAAATTTTTGCACATACCAAATCCATATTACTTTATAGGCAAATAATAACACATTTCCGGTTCAGCTTCAATATCCGTTTTATATACCTCGATACTTCCGTAAATACTGTACCCTGTTTCTATATCACCAGCCGGTATATTTACTGTTTTTAATAGGGCTTCTGATTTTGATATATTAAACCCAAATCCATTTTGCCCCGCAGTATAACCCAGCAACTTATCGGCGTTTTTGGGTATCCATTCAGTTACCAGATAATCATGCGCCCTGTTCATACCCGCACCTCCTCCGTCTTCACCACCTACTAAGTCTTCACTTGTGCTGCCCGGCTGCATACGGAA
>WQWB01000061.1 GCA_009785555.1 Defluviitaleaceae bacterium
AGGTTTTTTTGGATATTTTACCCCATACTGATACTTTCCGTAAAAATATTTTTACTTTAAAACCCGGCGATACGGTTAATATCGACACTTTTTTACATTATCTCGTTGGTATAGGGTATGAGCGAGCTGAGATCGTTGAAGGTCCGGGGCAGATTGCTGTACGCGGCGGTATTGTCGATATCTTCTGCCCGACGTGGCAGAAACCTGTACGCGTGGAACTTTGGGGGGATGAAGTGGATTCACTTCGTGAGATCGACTATTTGACACAACGGTCGGTGGATTCGCTTGATGAGATTGTAATATATCCTGCAAAAGAAAATTATCCTAACAATGAAGAACACGGAAAAAAGACTTTGTTAGATTATTTACCGCAGGACACCCTTATCTTTGTGGACGAGCCTGCCAGGCTTTCGCAGATGATGGATGATATCGGCATTATTGAATATAATGAGTTTTTAAGGCAAAGCGAAAAATTTTCTCGTATACTATTGGCTTCTATCGCCACATCAGCACAGATTGCAGGATATGCAACGCACGGTATTTTCAGTTTTACCGTAAAGTCGGGCATGGTTATTCAAAATCGTATCGATTTGTTGCTTGAAGATATAAGATACCTCGCTGACAGCGGATATAGAATATTGATTCTGACTGGCGGCACGGGCAAGATGGAACGGCTTACCGGCGAACTCGACGGCGTGGGGCTCTTGCCATACGTCCAGCTTTCTCCAGGCGCGCTTAACCAGAGTTTTGAATACCCTCATATTAAATTCGCCGTACTTACCGGCGGAGATATTTACGGCACGGCAAAGACGAATCGCAAAAAACAGCGGCGGGACGGACGACCTGTCACCTCTTTTGACGACCTCGCTGTGGGTGATTATATCGTGCATACGACGCACGGCATCGGCGTCTACCGCGGCATTGAAAGGATAATGACGGATGACGTTAAGCGCGATTATCTAAAGATATCCTATGCCGACGGCGGCAATTTGTATATCAGTGCGGCTGGTTTGGACTCTTTATCAAAATACATTGGCGGCGAGGATGCTAAACCAAAAATCCACAAGCTCGGCGGTCATGAGTTTGCCAAAATTAAAGCCCGCGCCCGCGGCGCAGTTGCCGAAATCGCGGCAGAGTTAAAGGACTTATACGCGAAACGAGAAACAACGAAGGGGCATTATTACAGCCCTGACACGGTTTGGCAGACGGAATTTGAAGAATCCTTTCCCCACGCGGAAACTGGAGACCAACTTGCCGCCGTTAGTGATATAAAATCGGACATGGAAAAAGGCAAGGTTATGGATAGGCTAATCTGCGGCGACGTGGGGTACGGCAAGACCGAGGTTGCCATCCGCGCGGCGTTTAAAGTGGTTATCGAAGGTAAACAAGTCGCCTTCCTCGCGCCAACGACGATACTTGCGCAACAGCATTATAATACCTTATCGCAGCGGATGCGTGACTTCCCTGTAACCGTGGATATCATGTCACGCTTCCGCACCCAGTCACAGATGAAAGAGACCATTAAGAAGGTGCAGGCCGGCTCGGTGGATATCACGGTAGGCACGCATAGGCTTTTGTCTAAGGACGTTAAGTTTAAAGACTTGGGCCTTATTGTTGTGGATGAGGAGCAGCGTTTCGGGGTGGCGCATAAGGAGCGGCTGAAGCAGCTTCGCACCAACGTCAACGTACTTACGCTCTCCGCCACGCCAATTCCGCGAACATTACACATGTCCCTCACGGGCATACGTGATATGAGCGTGCTGGACGAGCCGCCGAGCGAACGTATACCAATTCAAACCTACCTTATGGAAAGCAACCCAAATTCCGTTAAAGAGGCGATAAGCCGTGAACTGTCCCGCGGTGGGCAAGTTTATTACCTGCATAACCGTGTGCGTAATATCCATGATGTAGCCGATAAACTGCAGACACTTGTACCGGAAGCAAATATCGGCGTCGGCCACGGCCAAATGGCGGAGCGTGAGTTGGAGAGCGTTATGATGGACTTCATCCAAGGCGAAATAAACGTGCTTGTCTGCACGACGATTATAGAAAATGGATTGGACATACCCAACGCAAACACGATAATTATACAGGATGCCGACTACTTAGGCCTTGCCACACTATACCAGCTGCGGGGCAGGGTGGGGCGATCAAACCGCGCGGCATACTGCTATCTTATGTACCATAAGGACAAAGTTCTCAGCGAGGTTGCGGAAAAACGCTTGCAAGTTATACGCGCGTTTACGGAGTTTGGAGCTGGTTATAAAATAGCCATGCGTGACCTTAGTATGCGCGGTGCGGGGGATGTGCTTGGTGCTCGCCAGCATGGGCATATGGATGCCGTCGGTATTGAGATGTACCTAAAACTGTTAGATGAGGCGGTTGGGAACGTGGGGCGCGATACGCCCGGCGTAATGAATTTGGAGCATGAAACGCTTATCGACATACCAATCGACGCGTACATCCCAGAACGTTACATTCCATATGAGGCTGCAAAACTGGAGGCTTACCGCCGCATCTCCGAAATTACGGACGGCGAGAGTTACAAGGACGTTTTGGACGAGCTTATTGACAGATACGGCGAGCCCCCTCGTTCCGTTATAAACCTTTTGGACATTGCGAAGCTGAAGGCCACGGCGCGTTCGCTTGGCGCGGTTTCCGTAATAAAAAAGGCAGGAAAGCTAAATGTAACCTTCCTGCCGAACGCAAACGTTTCGCCAGATAAATTAACGGAATCCATCACGCGGCACAAGGGGCGGTTGACTTTTGTGGCGACGGCGGAGAACCCAATGGTATCATATAAACCACCGGGCGGCGAGCAGGAACATATCGCGCTGGGTCGGGTATTATTAGAACTTGTTTAACTCATTTAGCTTGTCCTTTACAAGCTGTTCGATATAGTTTGCGGATGAATGCGTGTCAATGTCAATTGTAAAGGTTTTATCGCGCGTAGAAATTTCAATTATGTTTCTGCTGCAGGTTTTTGGGCTGACTGTGGCGCGGATTGGTATACCCAAAAGGTCCGCCTCCGAAAACATGACGCCAGCACTTACGGCACGGTCATCGAATATCACTTCGATTCCCTTATCCGCAAGCGATCTATAAAGTTCGTTTGCTGTTTCAGAAACTTCGTGGTTATCAGCGCGTATGGCACAAATATGAACCTGCCAGGGCGCGATGGATATCGGCCAAATTAAGCCGAAGTTGTCGTGGTGTTCCTCGCCGACCGACGCCGCAAGCCGTCCAATGCCAATGCCGTAACACCCCATAATTGGGTAGTGGTTATCGCCTGTTTCATCTGTATAGCGCATATCCATAGCCTTTGTGTATTTATCGCCTAATTGGAATATGTTGCCGATCTCGATGCCGCGCGACAATTTTATTGATGCGCAGCCGCATTTTGGGCACAACCCACCGTCAGTGATTTTGGCAAAGTCGTGGTATTCCGCAGTGCCATAGTCCCGTTCTATATTGAAACCAATATAGTGGTAATCCTCTTCATTAGCACCGCAACAAAGGTTCTCTATTCCTTTTAGCGAGTTATCAAATAAAACAGTGGCACCGTTTAACCCATACGGGCCAAGGTATCCAGGATTTAACCCGCTTTCTTCGGTAATAATGGCTGGGCGTATTTCCTCACCCAAAAAGTTTTGTAGCTTCGTTTCATTAACTTCCAAATCTCCCCGGATAAAAACGGCGATATAACCACCATTTTCACCGCTTTGATAAACGACTGCCTTACATTTACGTTCAATCGGCAAGTCAAGGAAAGTCCTTACTTCGTCGATCGTTTTCATACCCGGTGTGTGGACTTTTTCCAAAGCCGCTTCGGGGCAACTGTTTATGGTAGGCGTGACGGATTCGGCTATGTCCGCATTGGAACTGTAGTCGCAACTTTCGCAGATAGCCAAAGAATCCTCGCCGACTGGTGTAAGCAGCATAAACTCGTGCGAAACCTTGCCACCCATCATCCCGGAATCGGCGGCTACAGCGACGAAGTTTTTAAGGCCGACCCTGGTAAAAATCCTTTCGTATGCCTTAAAGCAATGCGCGTAGTAACTTTCCAAATCTGCTTGTGAGGTATGGAAAGAGTACCCATCCTTCATCGTAAACTCCCTAACACGTATCAATCCGCCACGTGCACGCGGCTCATCGCGGAACTTTGTTTGGATTTGGTATATCATAAATGGATAATTTGCGTAGGAAGCAGCCGTATCACGAGCCAAGTGAACGGCCGCTTCCTCATGTGTCATACCAAGAACCATATCGTTGCCGCCACGATCCTTAAAGCGCAACAACTCATTGCCGACGCTGTCAAAACGCCCGGACTCCTTCCAAAGCGAAGCTGGCATAGAGACGGGGAACAAAACTTCCTGCCCGTCTATCCTATTCATTTCCTCACGGATAATGGCTTCGATTTTTTGCATTACGCGTTTCGCAGGGGTATATAGGGAAAATATGCCGTTTCCGACATTCTTAATATACCCGCCGCGCAGCATATAAATGTGGCTGGCTATCTGGCAGTCAGCAGGTGTTTCCTTAAAACGGAGACCAAATAATTGAGAAACTTTCACGGTATCAAACCTCTTTCGTTATCGTTAATATTAAATTTTACTCTCTGACTTGCAAAAGCTCCAGAGGCATTTTGGATGTTATGGACACCGAGCCGCAGACTGAACCCAAGGATACGCCAAATACATAAAGAGTGGCACAGAGTAGGGTATTTACATTCCAAACGGCGGTGATATCCGCGTTGATTATCCCAAGCGCTAAAAGCCCTATGATAACTCCTACAAAACAAAGGATTACCTGTTCAACGCACAGCACGCCGCGTGACGTGCGCTTCGGCGAACCGAGTATGCGAAGTAATGCCGCGTTTTTGGCGTTTTGCAGCATGATTATCGCAGCAAGCCCCGTACCAGTAAGTGCGGATAGGACGATTGTAAGCGGATATAAAACCTGCATTAAACGCAAGTTCTGCTCAAGCGGCTCAACGACTTGGCGCAGTTCACCATCGTTAACGATGCCCCGTATAACCGTACGTGGAACAAAGTTAAAGAAAAAGCCGGAATCGATAGCGGGTATAGCGGCGGCTATTTCGTGCATGGCAGCCGCCAGATCGTCAAGCTCACGGTTTTTCGCCGGGTCAACAAAACCCGTAACGGCGGAATAAAAGTGGAAACTTGCATACGGCATCGACGGGCCGAGCATAAAAATCCTATTGTGGCGGTTTATCATAACGGATAATGGCATAAGTATTGGATTGATAAAATCCTCTACGTCGCCGCCGGTGTTGCGGCAATAATATATCCCCGCCACGATGGCCGCGCTGTACACATTGTACGACCCGCCGTTCGGGTAAGACGACAAGCGCCGCCCACCCCATAACTCCAGTCCGTCAAAATATCTCTCCAGTAAAAGAATCTCATCGCCTAGGCTAACACCCAAATCATACGCCATATCACGCGGGATGATTACCGGAAAAGCCGCAAGGAGTGGCGCGTTCGGCAATATCACGATATCAAAGATGCTTTCGTCAAAGCCGTATGCGAATTCTACGGCCAAATCAGCCGCATCGCCAAAACCGCTTAGGAATTGGTGAAGCATATTAATACCTGCCATACGCATGGGTATAGCGGCATCCATAAATTCCCAATCCGTTTCAAAGAATGTCAACCCGCCAACCGATGAAAAGACACGCAAGTCAAATTCACTACGGTGCATAGGTGTTGTAACGGCGGAAAAGCCGACCTGCTCCTGCCGCATTTCCAAATACGTATCGACGATAAACTCATTCTCTTTCAAAAATGTCGGAATGTGCGGCGGAATAAAGTTTGAAGCCGTGCCAAGTATTAACCCACCATCTCCCTCACCGAAAATACCGAGAGCAACCTCATCCGCGTCGGCCTGCATGAAGTTTGTGGTAACAATGGTTGTGTCGTAAAGCCGTTCAATTTCCGCCGTGTTGCGCTGTATAGCCGTATAGATATACCCAAGCGCGATTACGAATGCGGCGGCAATAACAAGCGTTAAAGCCGACTTTACGGACGAACGCCGCATGTGGCGGAACACAAACAGCCGCCGCGCCGCACGGGCGTGTTTTTTGGCGTTTGGGCCTGCGGCTACCGGATCACCAAGGTCGATTTTATCCGGCACAGCGATAACCTCACCGGAATCTATTACTTTTACATTCTTGACTTTTACGGTATTGTCTTGGAGAAGCTCCAACACGGGT
The DNA here is from genome assembly GCA_009785555.1 of Defluviitaleaceae bacterium. Taxonomy (GTDB): domain Bacteria; phylum Bacillota; class Clostridia; order Lachnospirales; family WRAX01; genus WQWB01. The sequence goes on from WQWB01000061.1 coordinate 6,236, forward strand.
TTGCGTAGGCGTAAATTTATGCCGACCAATGTGATTACAGCTACCAATGCAAGAATAGCCGCACAAATCAATGAAAGCCATAATACCGACAAGTCGCTTGATGCCTCCATACCTTCAAGCAGATGAAGACCGGATAAAGTTTGTTCTGCTTGTGAAAGTGCAAAATTAAACGCTCCAACACCGCCGCCGGCGATACCAAAAACGCAGACAAGACAAAGCGCGGTAACGGCTTTGCACACCAAAGCCGCCTTTGGCATACCCAACGCGCGCAATATCGAAATCTCGCGCCGCCTTGCCCGGGTATATACAAACGCCACCAAAATCAGAGCCATAATTAATACAGATGAGAACACGACCGTGTTTATCATAGCGTTAAACATCATCGGCTCTACCGATGCAAGGAAGACAGCTGCGTCCGTATCGAGGAAGAGAACGCTGAAGCCAATGGCGGCAAGTGCGTCGCGGTATTCTTCTCTAAATGAATCTTCGTATGCGATATCAAGTAATGTGAGGCTGACGGTGTTTATATGGCCATAACCCTGCGGCAGAAGCGACGCCGGGATGAAGATATCGTTCGCGCTTCCCGCACCGCCGGTGAATAGGCCGACGACTTCAAGTTCCAACCTATATGTACCCATCTCAAGCCAATCCGGATCGTCCGCCGGGAATGCGACGCCGTGCTGGAACGGATTGGAAAGGTTACGTAAATCAACGGCAAGCACATCGCCCACGGAAATGCCGCGCGTACCCGCAAAAACTCTGTTTATAACAACAACATTGTTGGCTGCTTGGTAATCATGTAATGTCAGCAAACGCCCTTCGGCGGCGGAGATATTGCCCGTGCGGCCCACAACGCCGGGCATCGCTGTCATATCCATTGTGGCGATAACTCCGACAGCCTGTTGGTTTTGGCGGAAGAGCCTAATATGCGGTTCCGCATCCGCAAGGCCAAGGGCGGTGTAATCTATCGGTGCGCCGGGTTCATTTGGTAGCCTGACGATATAAATCGGTTCAAAATCATAAGGCGCGATCCATTCGTCATACCAAAAACCATTAAGCGGCAAAATACCGGCGTCGGAATGGTGGCGTGTTAAAAACCATCGTTGTCTTGTAACCTGTATACTGCTGCGGAGCAGAACCCTGTCTCCGATTTCAAGCTCATAGAAAATCGCCGCACGAGGATCTCCCTGCGGCACATCCAGCCAAAAGCCCTGCGCGCTTCCGTGTTCCGCGCCGACCCATTCGGGAAACCCGGCCTCGACACGGTCCGTCCTGATCCTTATGTAATATACCCGCGCGTTATCAAGCCACGCGATATCCATAACATAACCGGCGAGGACGAAATCGCTGAAACTGGTAGGGAAAAGCCACGCAGTAGACATATTGAATGTCCGCACATCGGGGTCGCGCCAGTCTGCGCGGCCGCCAAAGGCTATATTAAACACCCCGTCTATCGTGCCGGATGTGATATGGCTAACGTCCATAAAATCGACAAATGCGCTGCCCGCAATAATATCAGCGGCTTCGGAAAGATGAACGGGTTTTAAATAAGGCATAGTAGTTGGCAAAAGTTGATTTGATCTAAAAACTAACTGCTCACCCGCATCCCTAAACGGTGTTTGACCGGCAATAAGCGGTTGGATAACTCCTACGGCACGGTAAAACTCCGAAATACGCGCCGTCTCACGTACAATAACGATATATTCCGTAACGCGCATAACGCTTGCAAAAGACACAACCGAAATTAATATTAACATAAACATCGAACGTATCGGTTGGCGTAAGGTCGATTTTATAAAGATATTTTTCATATCCGCAATTCCTTTCCGATAAATTTCTAAACATTATAATATAAATTCTGTAAAAGAGCAATAGTTTATGTACATATTTCATTTAACGCCGAAATCACATACTTAACGTCCTCAATCGTATTAAAATGCCCAAAGGAGAACCTCACCGTTCCTCCGGGGTATGTTTGTAACGTTTTATGAGCGAGAGGTGAACAGTGCAGGCCGCACCGCGTCATTATGCCATATTCGCTGTCAAGCGCCGCCGAAACTTCCGAATTATCCTTGCCTATAAAATCAAGCGAAACCACGGCAAGTCTTCCATCCAAGTCATTTTTACCGACGATACGCACACCAGAAAACCTTTGCATGGCTTCAATGAAAGTTCCGGCTAGCCGCATTTCCTTTTCGTAAATTGCTTCAACGCCCGTTGCCTCTATATATTCTAATGATTTTTTCAAACCCAAAATGGCGGGTATGTTTAACGTGCCCGCCTCAAACTTATCAGGCATCACCGTCGGTTGCGTTAATTGATGGGTGAAACTGCCCGTTCCACCTGTGATGACGGGTTTTATCTGCTCGGCAAAGTCACTTTTTATAAGAAACCCGCCGAGGCCGGGTAGGGCAAGTAACCCCTTGTGGCTCGTAAATGCCAGTGCGTCAATGCCGCTCATGTCGATATCCAAAACGCCCGCCGTTTGGGCGGCGTCCACAATTAGCTTTATGCCGCGCTTTTTGCATATGTCGGCGACATCGTAGATGGGCAGAACAGTGCCGCACACATTGGAGGCGTGTGTCATTGCGACGGCTTTCGTTTGATTGGTTATATGCTTTAATATTTCAGCGACATCAAGGCTGCCGTCGAGCCTGCACTTTGCCACGCTATATGTAATGCCTGACGGTGTCAGCGCGTGGAGCGGCCGCATAACAGCGTTATGCTCCATTGATGTTGTAACGATGTGGTCTCCATCCTTAAGAAACCCTTGTAAAATTATATTAAGCGAATATGTAATGCCAGGCGTAAAAATAGTATTCTTCGGCTCATTGGAGTTGAATAGGCCGCAAAGTTGCTTTCTGACGTTTAAAACTTCAATCGCTAAGTCATAAGAAGCCCCATAACCGCCGCGGTTTACGTTATACCCCGCGTTGTCCAAGTAATCCTTAACCGCGTCACCCACACCAGGTGCTTTAGGGAACGAGGATGACGCATTGTCGGCATATAATTTTTTCATAAGATACTCCTGTGTAATATTTCGGATATTTTATTATACAAATCAACGGAAGGGATTGCAATAGTAAAATATCTGTGGTAAAATATACTGTCAT
>WQWB01000062.1 GCA_009785555.1 Defluviitaleaceae bacterium
GCTGCAGTTGGATGCCGTACCAAAGTTCAGCAAAACTAAACTCGCGGCTACCTGTTTTATAGTCTATAACTGTTATGTAGTTTTTGTCGTTAATCTCAGCTTTATCTATCCTGTCAATCCGTCCACTGAGGGAAAGTATGCTTCCGTCATCCAAGCTAAACGCGAGAGATTGTTTTGTGCCAAACTCCGCCTCGGCGGCGTAGATGGAGAAGTTGCTGCGCTCTAAGTGCTCTGCCATCGCCGATATAGAACTTGTTGCTACGGCGTGAAGGCGGTTTTTATAATGCACAAACCTATCTGCGCTGAGAAGGATCGAGTTTACACATTCTTTAGATGTATTTTCTATAATTTCAGATATTTCGGCGTTTATAGCGGTTTTATCATTTATATCAACATCATCGGCCAATACAAGTTTCGTGAACTTTTCAAGTACATCATGCAAGATATTGCCAAGATCTGTATTTTCTATTTGATACATTTTTCTGCGCTTAAGTTTTAACTCATTCGTCGCGAAGTACATGTAGGGGCATTGCCTATAACTTTCCAACCTGCTTACGGATGTATTTAATCGCCGTTTTTCGCCAAAACCGTAAAGGGTGGAAATATCGGTTTCTGTTAATTGTGCTGATATGGAGTGTGTGGCTGAGCCGTAACCGTTATCGTCTGGTGTTTTAGGAACGGTGGTTTCAATGTTAGGGAATTTTTTAAGTATACTATCGACGACGAAAGCAGGGCGGCCGGATTTTTCACCAATAACATAACTGATGAGAAGGGACTCTGATGGTTTTGTAAGAATTTGGTACAAGTTTAAAAGCTCATCTAAAGCCTTTTGCTTACCAGTGCTGGATAATTTTAAGCCTGATGCTAATAAGGTTTCCCTGTCATCATCCGATATCAAGCCTTCTTCATGTTTTGCTGGGATGTGGATATCGTTCAGCCCAAGCACAAATAGTGCGCGCACGTTTGCCAGACGGCTTCGGCGCACGTCCCCAACCATTATATGGCTAAATGTAGGCGGGGAAATGCCTGCGTGGACGGATTCAAATCCGGTCTCTAAAAGCTCGGCAAACTCGTTGTATTGCATTTTGGTATCACCAAATAAATGCGTGGAAATATCCAATATTTCGAGTAAGCGTAGCCACATTTGCTCGTTTATCTGTGCTAGTTCCGGGTTTGTTATCTTAGTTTCGGCTATCCAGTCGGACAGTGTGTCGGAAACGCCAGTTGACGTGAGGAAGTTGCGTAAAGCCAAACACAGCCCAGCAACTGTATGTGTTTTACTTGAAGACATTTGCATGTGAGGTGCCAATACATCTACAAACCGTTGGCGTATTTTATTTACGCGTTCTGTCAACTCTTCGTCGTTATCGATAAGGTAGCGCCACGGCTCTAGCCAAACGCGGCCGCGTACGCCGGACGCAAGCACATAATTTTCAAGTATATCAACGTCGTCGCTTTCGAAAGGCAATAAATTGGATTTCAGCATTGGAAAGACATAGTCGTAATGGAATCCTTTGCTGTTTAACGCCAAAAAACACCGGCAAACCTCGGCAAGCGGATGCGCGGTTATGGCGCGAGTATCGTCTATAAACAACGGTATATTATGCCGTGCAAAAGCCGCACGCAATTTGGGGCTGTACGCGTTTGGATTTGTTATAACTATGCCAATATCTTTAGGTGAATACCCTTTTTTAAGTAGCTCATAAACCTTTGCGGCAGTATCCGACGTTTCATCATTTATATTGTTATAAGCGGATATTTTTATATTTTCAGTTAAAGTTTTTGTGGATAGTTTTTCGTTAAAATAATTTTGTGAAAGAAAGTCAAGATCCGGTGAATCTATATGCCTATAATTTTTACGTAAAAAGATATGATTGCTGGCCGTAAGTTGTTCTTGGAAAGCATTTTGCAGAAAGCGGTTAGCTGTTGCCTTAACTTCCGCGTACGGCTCATAGGGGTTTATTTCGTGGAATGTGCCGGTAAACTCGGCTTCTGTGATATCGAGCGTTAGGGAAACAGTTATGCTTCCACAAATCCGCATTAAGGCAGCTATTATGCGGTACTCCTGCGCGGTAAAACCGTTAAAGCCATCTATCCACACGTGCGCATCTTTGAGTTTATCTGACATTGCAAGCTTTGTGGCAAGCAGATCCAAAGTTGTATCTACCGTGTTATATTTATTTTCAATTTGTTTAGAGTAATCGAAAAAAAAAGCGGCCAAATCGCCAAGGCGTGCGTTGAGAGAATTTTTCGCCGATAGCGATGAAACGGTATTATAAGTATGGTGTAAATCTTGCGGTGTAATATTGTTTTTATTAAATTCCGTAAAAAGCGTTGATAATTGCTGGATAAAACCTTTGGCATTAAGGGTTTTTATTGATTTGTAAAATTTGAGTTTGCCAGCCATGAAGCAGTTTGCTACGGCTTTACGTATAATTAGGTGTTTGCCAACATCATCAAGCGGCAAGAGACCGCCGCGGCCAACTTCACGAAGTACGGAATGGGCAAGGCGGCTAAAACTGAGCACCTGCGCGGAAAACAGCCCTTTTGTATGTTCAATTAAAAGGGCTTCCGCGTTAAGTGAAAACTGCTCAGGCACGATGTATACGCAGGTCTTCATGTCCGCCTGCGCTGCGGCAATTTCTGCGGCGCAGGCGGATGATTTGCCCGTGCCTGGGCGGCCAAAAATAAATCTAAAGGAACGCACTACGCTAATCCGATTTCCGCTGCAACTTTACGCATACCAAGGATTGTTTCGTCGATTAAATCCTTTAGTTCCATACCAAGCATTGCCGCGCCGTTTTTTATGACATCTCGGTTGACGCCGGCGGCGAAGCGCGGGTCCTTAAACTTCTTGTTGACGGAGGAATATTCTATATCCATTACAGATTTAGACGGGCGCATTAGAGCGGCAGCATTAATTAGGCCGCACAACTCGTCCGTGGCGTATAGTACCTTTTCCATTGTGGATATCGGCTCAACATCATAGCAAAGCCCCCAACCATGGCTGACGACGGCACGGATAAAGGCGGGGTCTAAGCCTTCTTCCGCCATTATTTCCGCCGTTTTCTTACAATGCTCATCTGGGTATCTTTCATAGTCTAAGTCATGGAGAAGGCCGACGGCCGCCCAATATTCCGTATCTTCGCCAAACTTATCGGCAAAGTGGCGGCACACGCCGCTTACTGCATAAGCATGTTTAAGAAGTGCGTCGTTCGCCATGTGTTTGCTAAGCAGTACATGTGCCTGCTCCATCGTCGGCACCATTACAGTTTACCCGACGAGCCAAGAACGTTGCGTATCTTATGCTTTACCATTTCCTTCGCGTTTGCACGCGCCGTCGTTAAATATTGACGCGGGTCGAAATGGCCGGGGTTATCGGCAAAATGCTTACGTATGCTTGCCGTGAAAACAAGGCGGATATCGCTGTCTATATTGATCTTGCAAACGGCCATTGCGGCGGCCTGGCGGAGCATTTCCTCTGGTATGCCGATAGCGTCGGGCATCTTGCCGCCGTGCTCGTTTACGACTTTAACCCAATCTTGCATTACGCTGGACGCGCCATGGAGGACGATAGGGAAGCTTGGCAATCTTTTTTGTATGTCTTCAAGTATGTCAAAGCGCAGGCGCGGTTCCTGCCCGGGCTTAAATTTAAATGCGCCATGGCTTGTGCCAATTGCGATCGCAAGGCTGTCTACGCCTGTTTTTGTAACAAACTCTTCAACCTCGCTGGGGTCGGTAAATTGGGCGTCTTCCTCGGCAACGTTCACCGCGTCTTCAATGCCGGCCAGCTTGCCAAGCTCTGCTTCCACAACAACACCGTGGGCATGGGCGTACTCGACGCAACGTTTCGTCAGTTCAATATTCTCCGCCAAAGTGTAGTGGGATCCGTCTATCATAACGGACGAAAAGCCGCCGTCAACACAAGATTTGATTTCAAGGAACGCGTCTTCTTTTGATAGCCCCGCGCCGCCGTGGTCCAAGTGAAGCGCAACGTCCAAGCCAGTGTCGATAATAGCGGCTTCGACCAGCTTAGTGAGATACGTGGGTTTTGCGTATTTGCGTGCGCCTGCGGAAACTTGCAAAATTACGGGTGACTTTTCTTCTAAAGCGGCTTCCGTGATTGCCTGGATGATCTCCATGTTGTTTACGTTAAACGCGCCGACGGCGTACTTTCCGGCATATGCCTTTGCAAACATGTCTTTCGTGGTTACTAATGCCATTTTTTTCCTCCGAAATATATATTCATAAATATTGTCAAATAATTAAAGCGTTGCCATTCCATTGCTAGTATTTCAAAATAATATTTTCATGCCTTAATATCTTCTGCTTTTGTCCAAAGCCGTTTTTCATTGCCGTTTAGAAATTTTTTAATAACGTTCTTATGCCTGTAGATAAGGAAAACGGTGATAAAATAACCGACGGCAAGCACCTCGCCGCCCCAGGGTATTTGATTGCGTATGTCAAATAGGCCGATGAGGACGGGTAAGGCTATCAGGGAAACCGTGGATGACGGCGACACATAACGCAAGGTAAAGACAGTAGTGATAGCGATGACGATAAGAATAAGTGCCATCCAGCCGTTTAAAGCAAGTACAAGGCCAATACCGCAGGCAATGCTTTTGCCGCCCCTAAACCGCATGTAGATCGGGTACATATGGCCGAAGATCGCGCCAAGCGAACCGTACACACCGGGCAGCCATGGGTTTGGAACGTCCGCGTCGGGGAGGTAGGTAAAGGCGATGCCCGTAAAGTCGAACCAAAAGCTCATCCCGCCAAAGATTGCGGCGCAGATGGCGAAGGCGAGGAAAGACTTGCCGACATCAACCAATAATATAGGTATGGCAAACTTTTTGCCCAGTACAACGAGGGAGTTGCTTGCGCCGGCGTTACCCGTGCCGTGATCCCTAATATCTATCTTTTTAAAGATTTTGGCTAGAATAAACGACGTTTGGATATGCCCAAGCGCGTAGCCTATTAATAAACAAATTATGCGGAACATTTATTTATCTCCAATTTTTACTCGCGTGCCAAGTTTGTTTTCGTTGCCGTTAAGCAGGCGCTTTATGTTATCTTTGTGTTTATAAGTGATTAAAACTGTTAAAAAATAGCCGACGGCGACGATTTCCATAAAACCGTCGTTTGTTCCCATGAAAAATGTATGGAGCATGACGGGGAGCATTATCAAGCCAACGATGGACGCAAGGCTGACATATCTCGTTACCATGACAACGATGCCCCAAACGCCGAACGTTATAAGTGCCATAATAGGGTTAAGCGCGATTACAAGGCCGAGTGCGGCGGCAATACTTTTGCCGCCTCTAAAGCGCATATAAATTGGGAACATATGCCCAAGCACCGCGCCAAGCCCGCCGTACAGGCCGGGCAGCCATGGATTGCTATAAACGGCTTCAAGGGTTTGCCTGTATTCAAAGCTGAATACGCCAAACGCGCTTATGCCGCCAAAAATGTAAGCACATAAAACGAAAGCGAAAAAGCCTTTTGCCGCGTCAATTATAAGTACGGGAACGCCGAACTTTTTACCCATAACGCGGTTTGCGTTTGTCATTCCGGAACTACCGCTGCCGTGATCCCGTATGTCTATTTTCTTAAAAACGCGGCCGAATATGTATGCGGTTTGAAAATGCCCGAATGCTATACCTATAAGTAAGCTGTAAATTCTGAACATATGCTCTAAATCAAACATTTTGGTTGCCTCCGATTTCTAATGATTCTGTATTACCGTTTTCCAGGAACAACGGGACGATCTCTTGCCCGGCGATCCCTTCAAGGTCGCCGCTAAGGCCGTAGATACCGCTGTTTACGCGTGCCAGCATCTTCTCCGTCGCTGCCCAGCGTTTTATTGTCTGTTTCTTTTCTGCGTCTAGTTGTTTAGAAAGCTCTTCGTAAGATTCTAAGATATAACGCACCCTGTTGGCGAACTCGCCGCCGGTTAGGTAGCTGTATATCATGTCCATCTTAACGTCCTTGCCTTGAGTGTTGCGGTTCACCATATAAATATTAATAAGCATATCACGCAGCACAGAAGCGAGAAGTGTAGCGTAACGCGGCTTAACAAGCCAAACGTTGTCCGCCAATTGCTTAAAATCTTCACTGTCCCTATCGGGCGAATTGAATACGATAACGCCGACTTGCGCCTTTTCGGCGGCAATTTCATCTTTTAGCTTGGAAAGCCAAGGGTTTTGGAACGTCTTTGCGTTTTTGCACTCCCATAAAATAAGGCCGCAGTTTTGAGCAAACTGCTCGTTTACGCGTTGTCGTATGTCCGACCCGCGCTCACCCTTTTTTACTTCTTCTATACCGTCGTAGGGGAATGTGACGCGCAGCATTTTTTCTATATCAAGCTCCAAAATCTCGCCTTGTAATTGCTGGCTTCCTTGTTCGGCAAGTTGCTTGGCATTTGTCAACTGTTCACGCAAGCGGTTTATAACTTCTTCTTGCTCGCGTATCTTGGTGTTGTAATTGTCTGCGGCGCTTTGTACGGCTTCGTCGCGTATCAGTTTTTCCTTTGCCAAAAGGTCTTTTCGCGCGGCGATTTCGGCTTCTTCCTTTGATTTGCGCTCCCTGCTCAGTTCTTCAAGCAGGTTTTTAACTTCGTTGCGGTTTTGTTTCTCGCTTTCCTCCAAAGATTTTGCTTGGATGCGAAGCCTTTCAATATCCAATGCCGCGGCTTGCTTGGTTTTCGTTACGGCGGCGTCGACCTCACGCGTTACGGCTGCCTGTAAGTGGATGTTATATTGCTTGTTAAGGGTTTCCTTCTGTTCTTCTTTCGCCTTTTCAAGCTCCGACGCAATCTGTGATTGTATTGCGTCGGACATTTCAAACGGGACGTTGCATTTTGGGCATGTTATGATAGTTTTGTTTTGCATTTAGTTATCCCCTCGTCAATATATAAAGGCATATACACTTTTACTAAATAATTATTCGCGTAATTACTTCGCCCTCGTAAATCTTGCCGGTTTCAACAAAGCCGCATTTTGCGCAAAATTTACGCATGGCATCGTTTTCGGGATTGAAGGATGTGTAAAATGACGCGGCTTCACCAAGGGGTTAGGTTTTGACGTATTCAACGATTGATATTATTGCCGCCTTGCCAAATCCGCGCTCTTAGAATCGCTTGTCAAGCATGAAGCGTGAGAGGTAATAGCAAGACTCTCCGTCACCACCCTGATAACCCGTCAAATCATCGGGCGTTTTCTTGTTTTTATAGATGCAGTATATCATAGCGAAGCCGATGGCATCATTTTCGTTGCAAATGGTAAACATTTCGAACGGAACACCGCCGCAGCTGCTGGCTAATTTTAAATAACCTTCCGCAAGGCTTGCGTAGTTTGGTGCCAGAAACTTCTTTTGATATTCCTCAACCTGCATTTGGTACACTGCTATATAATTATCTCATGTGATGGGCTGTAAATTTACCATTATTCTATTACTCTCTATTTCGCATCAATATCCGTATTGGCGTTCCCATAAAGCCGAAAGCGCTGCGCAGTTGGTTCTCTAAGAAGCGTAGATAGGAATAGTGCATCAATTCGCTGTCGTTGACGAACAATACGAAGGTTGGCGGTTTAACCGAAACCTGCGTTGCGTAGTATACTTTGGGTGCACGCCCGCGGTCGGCTGGCGGCGGCGTTATGGACATGGCCTCGATTAACGTGTCATTCAAGACACCGGTTGGTATGCGCATTGTGCTGTTTTGTGCCACGGCGTAGATCGTGGAGTAAATATTTTCAACGCGCTGTCCGGTTTTTGCCGAAATAAACATTTTGGGAGCATACTGCATAAACCCAAGTTCTCGGTCTATATCTGCGCGGTGTTTCTTCATCGTATCGTTGTCTTTTTCGATAGCATCCCATTTATTGGTAATTACGATTGCGCCTTTACCCCTATCATGGGCGAAGCCGGCTATTTTTGAGTCCTGCTCGCTGATGCCTTCCACCGCGTCGATTAGGATAAGGCACACGTCACACCGCTCCACAGCCGCAAGGGCACGGATAATGCTGTATCTCTCGATATTTTCTTTAATTTTACTTTTTTTTCGTATGCCGGCGGTATCGACAAATTGGTACATTTGGCCGTTGATTTCAAAGAAGCCGTCTACCGCGTCGCGCGTTGTGCCGGGAATGGGGCTGACGATTGAACGTTCTTCACCCAAGATGCGGTTGAGGAGTGATGACTTTCCGACGTTTGGTTTGCCAGCTATTGCTACCTTGATGACTTCATTGTCATCATCCTCTTCGCCGCTGGGGAAATGTTTGCATATCTCGTCCAGTAAGTCTCCAAGACCAAGGAGCTGCCCGGCGGAAATCGGTATCGGGTCACCCAGGCCGAGGGAGTAGAACTCGTACGCCTCGTCGCGCGATTTAACCATGTCATCAACCTTGTTGACGGCCAGTACGACTGGTTTTTTCGTGCGGCGGAGTATGTCTGCCACTTTTGCGTCGGCTGAGGTAATGCCTGTCTTTACGTCGGCTACGAAGAGGATAACATCCGCGGTTTCCATGGCAAACATGGCTTGGTTCATCATGTTTTGGAAGAATATATCGTCCGAATCTGGATCCAGGCCGCCGGTATCTACCATTGTGAACTTGTGCTTCTGCCACTCTGCGTCGGTGTAGATGCGGTCACGCGTGACGCCGGGTACGTCCTCCACAATGGAAATGCGCTTGCGTGCCAGTTTGTTGAATAACGTTGATTTGCCCACGTTTGGGCGGCCTACGATTGCCACTATTGGTTTGGGCATGGTTGCACCTCTTTGCATGTGGTGGAGTGCGCCAATATCGCGCCTACCAGAGCCGCGCCGTCCACCGGAACGATTTTTATGTTAATGTTTAAAGTTTTTGCCAGTTCGCGAACGGTCATATTGTCCAAAAACATGTCGCCGTCCGCGATAAGCATGTTTTGGGGGATGAGTATGGTTGCGTCTGGTTCGATTTTATCTCTTAACGCCTCAACAATGCACGAACCAGTAACAAGACCAGCGACGGTTACAGTTTCGCCGAAGAATATGTTAGGTATCGGCGCGATGCTTACGTTTGCGCCAACTTCGTTTAGTTTATTTGCAATACCCTGCATAAACCTTGCCGCGGCAATGCCTGTAACTATTGTTGCCGGCTTTGGGCAAACACAGTTCGCTCCTACGAGCGCGTCTTCGACTTCTTTCTTAAATAATGACATCATGCCAACGCCGTTTTCGAGCTGATAGAATTCTTCGTAATCTTCGTAATTGGGTAAAGGTAAGCCGGCTCTGAGATAGAATTCGTCGGCGAGCCATACAAAAGAC
>WQWB01000063.1 GCA_009785555.1 Defluviitaleaceae bacterium
AAGTGCTGCCTCAATTTCGGCGGCACAGTTCGCGTAGATTTCGTATCCCTGCATAAATGGGTCGGAGATGTCGCCGTGGCCGTCGCTTGGCGGCTCGCCGTACGCGTATTCACACAATGTGTATAATTTGCTTTCCGCCATTGGGTAAAAACGTGCCATATGCTGTTTATGCGAGTTTGTCATGGTTAAAATAAGCGAAGCGGCGGCGACGTCCTCGTCGGTAACGATGCGGGAGAGGTGGTCGCTTATGTCGACGTCGTAGATATCGCGCATAACGTCAACTGCGTTGTCGCTGGCATCGATTCCGTCCAACGCAAATGCGCCCCGGCTCACAAAGGCGGGAAACTTATGTGCCAATATTTTTTTTGCCAAGCCCTCAGCCATCGGGCTGCGGCATGTGTTGCCTGTGCAGATGAAAAGGATTGCCATAGTTACCGTCCTTCTATTAATGGTTGCCAGCCGAAGATATATTCTTGTATGGTGCTTTTGCTGACTATATGTTGTTGGATCCGTGATTCCCACATCTCGTGGGTAAATGCGTCTCCCCATTCAAATCCAAAAATTTCATAAAACCGTGTGAAAAATATCGTTGCGTCTATAAATAAACCGTTTATTAACCATGATTCGTTTTCGACCCAATCACCATCTTCATAAACAATACCATGCCAAATATAGTCTGCACTGTGCTTGAGTATTAAACTGCAATTATTCATTGTATAAAAAAATACGCTTCTAAATCTATTTGATTGTGAAAATATTTGAATCAATCCTGGCTCTTCATTTACGGGCGCAAATGATGGAGTGCTATAATCGGCAAAAAAATCAACATCTAACTGAATTGGTTCGCCGTCAATAAATGTATATATCGCCAAATAAGATGTAAAATGAAATGAATCCGCGAAAATCAACTCCGGTACACCATCTTGATTTATATCGTAAAGCATAAACCAGCCGCCGATTGTTTGGTCACAGTCTATATTAAAATTCCGTGTCATATAGTTTAAAAGCAATTCTGCGTAAGCGTCTTGCCACGTGGTTTCGTATTTATCGCAGCTACTGACAGTTAGTAGCGTAGCTATGGCCATTAGGAGCAGTGATAATTTTTTTACCAATATAAGCACCTCGTTAGGATAAATAGTGTAGACTGCAGTTCTTACGGTTGTTCTCTAATTTTCAAAAATCTCACTAATCCTCCCAAACTCAAAACCCATAAACCGCAGGTGCTCAATGATATAAGGCAACGCCTCCGTGTTTGACCGTGACACAGAGTGCAGCAAAATCACCGCGCCGTTGTGCACGTGGTTGGTTACGGAGCGGAAGGACGACGCCATACCGGGCTGGTTGTTCACGTTCCAATCGTAGAATGCTAGCGACCAGAATAGGGTGCGGTAGCCAAGTTCGTGTACATGGCGCAGTGAGGACATGCTGTACGCGCCGTATGGGAAGCGGAAGTAACGGTGCATATGATGCCCAGTCGCGTTGTAGAAGAGGCGCTCAAGCTCTTGTATCTCCCAAGCTATGTCGTTCGCGCTCATGCCGGACATGTCCGGGTGGCCGTGGGAGTGGTTGGCGACGATGTGGCCCTCCTCAATCATCCGAAGAGCCAGGTGCGGTGCGGTGCGGACGAATGCGGCGCAGATGAAGAATGCGGCGTGAACCTCCATATCGCGCAAAATATCCAAAATCTCACCCATAAAGCCGCCGTAAAAACCTTCATCAAAGGTGAGGTATACGACGGGGCGAGTGATGTCGCCGATGTACGAGCCGCCGAAGGGGCGGATGTCGTAGTCTATGAAGGCCTCAACAGGTTGGAAAGCGGTATTTCTGCGGAAGCTAAATTCTTGGCGGCGTGTGGACAGGTTGCCGTCTGCATCAAACGGTGAGCGATAGGAGCTGCGCCAAGGGTTTACGGCACGCGGTGGGGAAAAAGGCGTGGGTTGCGGGCCGACGAGTTGCGCCATAACCGCCGGGTTTGCCCGATTTGCGGCGGTTTCCGGGTTTGGCGTTGGCGGCGTTATATGCTCTGGTGGTACGTATTGATTGCTGGGCGTAGGTGATGGAGTTGGTAGTGAAGGGGTTGGCGAAGGAAGCGGTGTGGGTGATGGCGTGGCCGTCGGTTCCGGTGTGTTCATCGCATCCGGTGTTTGGGTGGGTGTGGGCGGCGTCGCGTTTCCGCCGTCATTTATATCGGCAGTTGCGCTGCCCTTAAAAATATCGCCGCTGTTGCCGGTTCGCTCGCCAATCGTAACACCTGTATCGGCGATCGTGCCGAGTGGGGTTATGGAAAGGAGGAATATTAAAAGTGCGGCAACTATTAATTTGCGGAAGGTTTTCATTTGTATCACCTATTATTTTTTGTTTTGTTTGCGGTGTTACTGCAGGGATTATTGATGTCCATAAATAATCGACCTATATTTAATCATTTCTTGACACGTTTCATAATTATGGTATAATAATACCAGTCAAATAGGCGGATTGTCAATGTTTTTTTAAATTTATTTAGCTTTGGGGGATACAAATGAAAAAATTGATTATTCTCATTACACTCGCGGTCGTTTTTATCTTAACAGCATGCGGCCGTAGCGGCGATGCTGCCGATATGGACAGTTTTTTTCGCTGGGTTACCGGCAGCGTGGATACGACAATAAACCCGCATGCCTCGTTGCTTTTCGCAAACGGGGAGATGGTAGACCTTGTATTGGTACCGTTGTACGGTTGGATGCCGAGTCTTGATGGAAGCAGGGCTGAGCTTGTACCTATGATTGCTCTTTCAGAGCCGGAATCGGATTGCGGTTATGTCTGGATAATCCGCATAAATCCCGAAGCGCGCTGGCAGAACGGCGCGAATATAACGGCGGAGGATTTTATCTTCAGTTGGCGCATGGGGCTTAACCCCGGCTTGGCTTATCCGTCCGCCGTGCATATTTTTGGCGGGCCGACGGGGGGGCAGATAGAGGTTGTTATGGCGCAGGATTATTTTGCCCAGGATTTGTACGATCGCGCGATTGTGGACTGGGATTACGTCGGATTTGACATGCTTGACGAGATGACGCTGAAAATAACCACCGCGCGCTCGTACACCGCGATGGATGTTATGCTGCACTTTTCGCACCGCGCCACCGCGCCAGTTTACGCATCCATGTATTTGGCGGGGATGAACGTCGGAGGCACGTCAACCCTGTATGGTACCGAGCTTAGCTATTTTATGGGTAATGGGCCGTTTGTTCTAACGTCTTGGACAAAGGGGAGCGAAGCCATTTTTATTCGGAACGAATACTTCATACATGCCGACAGGGTGTTTTTGGATGGCATACACCGCCGCGTGGCTACAGACGAGAACGCGCGTATAGAGCTGTTTGAAAGCGGCTTAAACGATATGCTTGAAATCGGCGTTACGGGTCTAATGAGATATGAGGACGATCCGCGGCTTATCTCGTTTGAACGTCAGGCGATCCATACTATTGAAGTCAACCAAAACCACCCGGATTTTCCCATACTCGCCAACCCCGGCTTCCGCCGCGCATTATACCACGCGACGGACAGAGAGACGGTCGCTGGGTTGACGGGTACTGCGCCAGCGCCGTTTATCCTTTCAACCGTAGGTGTTGCGTTTGCGGATGGTATACTTTATAGGGATACGCACGAGGCGACATATTGGTTGCCGGAAAACTACGGCTTTGACCCGGAATACGCAAGGAATTTGATGAATTTGATGCTGGAGCTGTATGGCATGGACAATATAGCACTTACGATGATATACGCAGAGGACACCCCTGGGATACGTGCAGCGGCGGCGTATCTTCAGTTTGACTGGCAGCGTATCTTTGGCGAAGATGTGTTTACGCTGAACTTAAGGGGGATGCCGCACTCGGCTGCGTTGGCAACTATGCGTACGTCGCAGGAGGAGCCGTCAGGTCAATGGGAGTTGGGATGGTCGCGTTTTATGCCGCGAGCCGAGGCGTTCGCGCCGCACCAAAAGTTTGCGACGTACTTGAACACAAACCCAAGTAGGCTTACATGGTATAATAATTATAAACTTGAGGAGCTTTTTCCTCTTTTTGAGACGGACAGGTACCGCTTTAACTACCAAAACCGCCTAGAGCTGACGGCTAGGTTGGAACGTTATTTTATACTGGAAAACGCGACGGCGATTCCTGTCGTGCAGGATCTTGCGTTTATCCTCTTCTCATCCCGTGTGGAGTTGCCGATTTATGCGGTTTCGCCGGTAATCGGGTTTGCGTGGTGGTACGGAAATATAACGAACAGGGACTAGGAAATTCAATTTCCGAAATATATTTAAGCAATTTTCGAAAAAAGCTTGCTTGTTACGTAGGGTAATGGATTATACTGATGTGGAAGGAGGTTTTATATGGAAAAACATAGAGCTATCCCGCATGGGTATATGACAGTCGGTGGTTTAGCGAAAAAAATGGGTATCACCGTTCGTGCCATACAGTATTACGACAAGGAAGGAATTCTTTCGCCGTCACGCGTGAGTGAAGGCGGCCGCAGGCTTTATACGGATAAGGATATGGTAAAGCTTCACCAAATTCTATCACTGAAGCACCTGGGTTTTTCGCTGGATGAAATAAAGCGTCGGTTTATTTCGTTGGATACTCCAGATGATATGGTTAACGCATTGTCTGAGCAGGAAGCCAATATTCAAAATGAAATCGACGTTTTGATGGAATCCCTAAAGGCAATCAGAGCGTTGAAAATGGAAGTGGCGCAAATACAAAGCGTGGACTTTAAGAAGTATGCCGATATAATCGCAAACCTAAAAATGAAAAATGAAATGTATTGGATGATTAAACATTTTGATGACGATATTCTTGACTGTATGCGAAGCCAGTTTGATAAGGAAAGCGGTTTGGCCTTGATGGACACATTTAAACGCATAAACAATATGGCGATCCAATATATAGAAGAAGGGGTTCTTCTTGAAAGTGATCAAGGCCAGGAATTGGCTAATGCCTATTGGGGTATGGTAATGGAGGTTACAGGCGGTGATATGAGTCTTCTTCCAAAACTGGTTGAACACGCCGAAAGGATGGGTGCATTAAACTTTGAGTGGAAAAAGCAGCAGGAAACAATAGATGCCTTTATTCAGCCGGCATTGTACGCTTATTTTACGAAACTTGGGTATAATCCATTTGGAGGGGATATAAAACATGATTAGCGTGAGTATGAAAAACATCAGCAAGTCCTTTGGGGGCAACAAAGTGCTTGATGGTGTAACATTTGAAGTGAATGAAGGTGAAATCTACGGGCTGCTTGGACCGAGTGGCGCGGGCAAGACGACCATAATCAATATTTTGTCGAAGCGGTTTGCGCAGGATAGCGGGGATTTCTTTGTTAAGGCGCAGAACAATGAGATGGGTTTGATGTTGGAACATGATGGGCTGTGGGGCAGCCTGTCCTGTTTGGATAATTTGATAGTGTTTGAGGATATCCATAAACTTCCGAGGGAGCGGACGATTGAGGTGCTGGAAAACGTCGGGTTGTCCGGCGCGAAGAAGAAGGCTGTGGACAACCTGTCGAAGGGTATGCGGCAACGCCTTGTTTTGGCACGCGCGATCCTGCATAGGCCCAAGGTACTATTCCTAGACGAGCCGACGAGCGCGCTGGATCCGCTTACGGCGCGCGGTATCTATGAACTTATCCGCAAACTTCGCGATCTCGGTTCTACCGTTTTCCTAACAACCCACAATATGGAAGAGGCAACTAATTTATGTGACCGCGTCGTCTTGCTTCATTGCGGTAAGATTATTGAAGAGGGGGCGCCGCACGAGATATGTGAGCGTCATGGCGCGGTTAAGACATTGCCGGATTTGGAGTCTGTGTTCGTAAAACTTACGGGTGGGGGGCTGGAATAATGGGGTTTAAGGCGATCTTAAAGAAACAGCTGAAGGTGTTTATCAAAAACCCTGGCGTTTTCGTCCAATTTATTATTTATCCGGCAATTGCGTGGATGATCCTGTTTTTCATGGATTTCGATGCGATGACCGGCGGCATGGAGTATATAGAGGGTATAACTTACGAGTTTTTAGAGACATTCAGGCAAAACATGGCCGCAAACACGCCTAACATGGTTACGATGCAGGCCACGATCTTCGCTGGGATGGCACTTATCCCGGTTATGGCAGGCTTTATCGCCGAGGATATTGAGAAAAAATCCCTACGCTTTTTGACGATGGCGGGCGTGAAGCCGGCGGCGTACCTGTTTGGCATCGGTATTGTGGTTGCATTTTTTGCCTTACTATCGTCTGTGGCTTTCTCATTTATCAGCGAATTTAATGGTGTTGATTTTTGGGTGTTCGTTGGTGCTATGATGTCTGGCGTGCTGGGGTCGATTATGCTTGGGGCAACTATCGGCATCCTAACCAAAAACCAGCAGAACGCAACGGCTCTTTCAATGCCCATAGCGATGGTAGTTGGCATGGGGCCATTAATTGCCCAATTTAATGGAACCGTCGCAAATGCCTTACGCTTCGTTTATACACAGCAACTTAACATAGTTGCCGATTCGTTAAACGGCATAATAACGGAGACGCCGTTATGGCAATCTTTTGCCATAATGTGGGCGAATGTTGCTGTATTTGGCGCGGTTTTTATTGTCGTTTATAAGAAAAAGGGGATAAAAGAGTGATTTTTTCTTGCATTTTATATAATGCTGTGGTAAACTGTGTAAAATGATTGGGGTTGGGGAAGTTATATGCTAAGACTTGAAGACGTGTTCTACCGGTATAAAAACAGCGATAGGGATGTGCTTAGAAACGTTTCGTGCTCTTTCGAGCCGGGCAAGGTTCATGCCGTTGTGGGCCCGTCCGGCAGCGGCAAGACCACGATGTTATCCATCATGGCGGGGCTTGATAGGCCAACGCAGGGTAACGTGTTTATTGGCGGTGAGGATCTGTCGACAATGAATTTGGATGAATACCGCAGGGAAAAGATTTCAATGATATTCCAGGCTTTTCAACTTTTCCCACTCCTTACAGCTATTGAGAACGTCTGCATGCCGATGGAGTTTTTGGGCATCGCAAAGCCGGAGATGCAAAAAAAGGCAGTGTCTTTGCTTGAATCTGTTGGCATAGACGCGACAAAGCATAAACGATATCCATCCAATCTATCCGGTGGAGAGCAGCAGCGCGTTGCCATTGCCCGCTCCCTTTCATCCGGCGCCCGCGTCATCTTGGCGGATGAGCCTACCGGCAACCTAGACAAAGCCAATGGCGAGGCGGTTATAGCGATACTCAATAAACTCGCGCATGAAGATGGATATTGCATCGTGGTCGTTACCCATAACATGGAAATCGCCGACGCATCCGACATCGTGTTTAAAATGTCAGACGGGGTATTGACGCAGGTGTAGGTTTGATAAACGATAAAACAAGGTTTCCGCTCTAGTGGACGAGAGGCGGGAACCTTGTTTTTATTTACGCTACTTTTTTCGGTATAGTCATTAGGCTTGTGAGGCGGTCGCAGACCGCCCCTACGGTGGGTGGGGTTATAATTTCGCTGGAAGTCTATTGCGAGGAGGGTTTTAAAAAGTAAAGCAAGCCCACAGAATTGAAGGCTTGCTTTGTTATAGAGAGGTTTTATAAGCTATATTATGTCTATTTTCAGCCTCTAATTTACAAATAGCAAACTCACAATTCTCCAACGCCCTACCATAATCACCCATTTTATAGTACGCATGGGCATAACCATAATAAATCTGCGATGTTACAGAATCGGAGGCATTGATGGCTTCCGCATATTCCAGGCATTCGTCCAACAGCTCCAAAGCCTTTGCTGTCGAGCCAACCGACGCGTAGTTATACGCAAGCGGCATGTTTGTATGAAATAGCGTTACCTTATTCGGCTAAGATTATTTTTCCTCATCATACAGTGGTGGGTCTATGCTTCTGCCGCCTGTGCCGTAAATTGGGCATGGTGGGATAGGTGGGAGATTGGGTTCTCCGGCGAAAATGGGTGCATGTATACCGATAATTATTATTAAAGAGATTACTAAAACAAACAATCCTTTTGCCTTTTTCATGTTAAATCACTCTCTTTCAATTTTTTAATGTAATTAAGGGCTGAAGTCATATAATCTAACGCAATATCATATTGATTGTTTTTAGAATAATATTCACTCAATTGTTCATAACAAGTAATTATAAAATCATAGCACTTGTTATCAAGCATTAACGGAATGGCAGTATCCAAAATATAAGTAAGCGATTCTGGATTATTTAAGTCTCTTAAACGTTTTGCAGAATTAAATTCAATCAAAAGAGTTGTGTTTGTCGGAGACAAGGAAATACCTTTATCTAAGCATTGTTCAGCGATATCTGTATTTCTTAGCGATAAACAAATCTTCGCTTTTAAAAGTAAATTGGTGTGATAACCTCTGCCAGCAATCCCATCTTTTTCAATAGCAAACTCACAATTCTCCAACGCCTTATCATAATCACCCATTTTATAGTACGCATGGGCATAACCATAATAAATCTGCGATGTTACAGAATCGGAGGCATTGATGGCTTCCGCATATTCCAGGCATTCGTCCAACAGCTCTAAAGCCTTTGTTGCCGAGCCAACCGACGCGTAGTTATACGCAAGCGGCATGTTTGTATGAAATAGCGTTACCTCATCCTTTGCATCCTTTAGCATCTCGCGCGCTTTCAGCCAAAGCTCTATGGCCTTGCTTGCGAAGCCATAGACGGTAAGGCATTGCGCCAGCGCATAGAACGTCCCGTACCCGGCGGTTTTGTGTTCCTCGTTTAATATGTATGCCTCGTGCAGGTCCTCAAATGCCTTTGCGTAATTGTGCTTGTTGGCGGCGCGTGTGCCGCGGATGGTTAGGAAGCGTATTTTGTTGACTGGTGAAAGGTATAGATAGTCAAATGAAAGCCTTTGCAACGCTTTTTCTGCCGCCTCGTCGTCGCCGATAATGGTGAAGTAGCCTACGCTTATCAGCGTGTAGACATGAAGCAGATGCGGTGAGCATGACAGCTCTGCGCGGCGTTTAAGTGTGTGTAACCCTTCGCCGGCCAGCTCTATAAACCCAGAGTTTATGATCGTTCTCCAGTTCCACAATGCTTCCTCAAAGGATAGAAGCTCGAGATCCGTTACCGGCACTTCCGGTATGCCGAGGGCTAATTTCCATTTGGGGATAAGTTCGTCCGGGATATTGGTTTTGCCGTCTTCAATCCACAAACTCGGCGAC